>PKTO01000298.1 GCA_002869095.1 Clostridiales bacterium | reverse complement strand
TCTTCTTCAGGCTCAACCGGTTTTTCCGCGGCGCATCCTTGAAGAAGGAGCAAAGCCGCAATCAAAATCCAAAAGATTTTCTTCATTTTTATTCCCCCTTATATTATATATTCATTATACATTTTTTAAAATCAAATACAAAACGAATAAAGAAAGCGGATTCCGAAGAATCCGCTTCATTGACTGCCTTATTTCTTGAGATTGTACTTATCCCTGCCGGCGTAATGAGTATGAAGAACTTCATGCGCAACATGGCTGTTTGGTTCTCCCAGGAATTCTTCGTAAAGTCTCGTTATCGAAGGATTCTTGTGGGACTTCCTTATTTCAAGGGATTCGTCTTCGCTATATAGCGCCTTGGCTCTTTCAAGACGTATGTCGATTCCAACTCTGTTTGTAGCCGAAACATGAGGCTGTCCTCCGCCGTTAACACAACCGCCGTCGCAACCCATGATTTCGATGAAGTGGTAATCCGCCTCGCCTGCCTTTATCATTTCCATTATCTTTCTTGCTCCGGCAGCGCTGTGAGTGACTGCAGCCTTGACTGTGAGGTCTCCGATTTGAACTTCAGCTTCACGTATTCTTTCTTCTCCGCGAACAGCTTTGTATTCGATGGCCTCAAGGTCTTTTCCTGTCAAGACATCTGCGACAGTTCTGAGGGCGGCTTCCATGACGCCTCCGGTTGCGCCGAATATTACGGCTGCGCCCGAATAGTCGCCGTAGTACTCGTCGAATTTGCCTTCGGCAAGTTCGTTGAAATCTATCGACGCCTGCTTGATCATTTTTCCAAGTTCTCTTGTAGTTATTACGGTATCAACGTCAAGATATCCGTCGCGTCCCATTTCCTCGCGCTTGCACTCGTATTTTTTTGCTGTGCAAGGCATTACAGATACAACATATATTTTTTTCGGGTCTATGTTGTTCATTTTTGCGTAATGGGTCTTCATTATAGCCCCGAACATCTGGTGGGGTGACTTGCAGCTTGAAAGATGCGGCAAGAGTTCAGGATAGTTGAGTTCGGCGAAGTTTATCCAACCTGGAGAACATGAAGTGATCATGGGAAGAACTCCACCGTTTTTGATTCTTCCTAAGAGCTCCGTGCCTTCCTCAAGTATTGTAAGGTCTGCCGCGAAGTTTGTGTCAAACACCTTGTCAAAGCCCATCATGTGAAGAGCTGTTGCCATTTTGCCTGTCACGTTTGTTCCAATCGGATTGTCGAAGCACTCGCCCAATGCGGCTCTTACTGCCGGAGCCGACTGAACTATGACATGCAAATCGGGATTATCGATCGCTTCCCAAACATCGTCGATGCTTGATTTTTCCCTGAGCGCCGCAACCGGACACGCGTTTACGCATTGGCCGCAATAAATGCAAGGCATTTCAGTCATGCTTGAATTGAATGCCGGGCTTACCTCTGTGTTGAATCCTCTGTTTGTGAATTCAAGTATTCCTATTTCCTGTACGTTCTTGCAGGTTGCGATACACCTTCCGCAAAGTATGCATTTGCTTGTATCTCTTACTATTGAAGGAGAAAAATCGTCGATTGTAGGAGTTCTTTTTACTCCTTCATATGAAACTTCCTTGATTCCAAGCTCTTCTGTCAGCTTCTGAAGCTCGCATGATCCGTTTCGATCGCAAACCAGGCATTCTCTGTTGTGGTTTGCAAGAATAAGCTCGACGACCATTTTTCTTGCCTCTCTGACACGCTTCGAATTGGTTTTTACAACCATTCCTTCTGCAACCGGAGTAGTACATGCAGTCAAGAGAGCTCTTGCCCTTTCAACTTCCACCACGCAAACCCGGCAGGCACCTATCTCGTTTACGCCTTCCAGATAGCAAAGGGTCGGAATATGGATTCCAATCTCTCTGGCTGCTTTAAGAATAGTATAGTCTTTCGGTGCTTGCACCTGGATACCATTTATAGTTAAAGTAACTTTTTCCACCTTTTACACCTCTCTTTTAGTTTATGGGTTTAGACGAATTCTATTTCTTGATGATTGCGTTTACAGGACACGCTTCCATGCATGCTCCGCACTTGATGCACTTTTCGGCGTCGATGACATGAAGTTTCTTGACTTCTCCGCTTATGCAGTCTACAGGGCAGTTTCTGGCGCACTTGGTACATCCTATGCAAGCATCCGTTATATAGTAGGTCAAAAGATTCTTGCAGACTCCCGCAGGGCACTTCTTGTCATTGATATGGGCTTCATACTCGTCCCTGAAATATCTTATGGTCGAAATTACAGGGTTTGGAGCAGTTTGTCCCAAACCGCAAAGCGCTGAATCCTTGATGGTGTATGCGAGTTTTTCGAGTTTCTCGATGTCGCCTTCCTCGCCTCGTCCGCTTGTTATTTTCTCAAGCATTTCAAGCATTCTCTTTGTTCCTTCACGGCAAGGAGTGCATTTTCCGCAAGACTCGTCAACTGTGAAATCAAGGAAGAATCTCGCGATGTCAACCATGCAGTTGTCTTCATCCATAACGATCATTCCGCCCGAACCCATCATCGATCCGAGAGCTATCAGGTTGTCGTAGTCTATCGGCTGGTCAAGGTGCTCATATGTTATGCAGCCTCCTGAAGGTCCGCCAGTCTGAACTGCTTTGAACTTCTTGCCGTTGGGGATTCCTCCGCCGATGTCATAGATTACTTCCCTGAGTGTAGTACCCATTGGAATCTCAATGAGTCCCGTGTTGTTTATTTTTCCGCCCAATGCGAACACTTTTGTTCCTTTTGATTTTTCAGTTCCGATTGAAGAGAACCATTCAGCTCCCTTGAGTATTATTTGAGGTATGTTGGCCAAAGTCTCAACGTTGTTTATGATTGTCGGCTTCTGCCACAAACCTTTGTTGGCCGGGAAGGGCGGCTTGGGTCTTGGCATTCCCCTGTATCCTTCAATAGACTGCAGAAGCGCGGTCTCTTCGCCGCAAACAAAAGCTCCGGCTCCAAGACGGATTTCCAAATCGAAATCAAATCCTGTCCCGAAAATGTCTTTGCCGAGAAGTCCGTTTTCTTTAGCTTGTGCGATTGCGATTTCAAGACGCTGAACAGCTATCGGGTATTCAGCCCTTATATATACGAAACCTTGCGAAGCGCCTATTGCGTATCCTGCAATTGCCATAGCTTCGATTATTGCATGAGGATCGCCTTCCAATACGCTCCTGTCCATGAATGCGCCAGGGTCTCCCTCATCGGCGTTGCATATCATGTATTTCTGGTCGTTTTTGGCGCCTGCGGCAAAGCTCCACTTGACTCCTGTCGGGAATCCGCCGCCGCCGCGGCCTCTGAGGCCAGACTGCTTTATATGGTTAATTACGTCTTCCGGCGACATTTCCGTCAAGACTTTGCCAAGAGCGGCATATCCATCCATTGCAATGTACTCTTCTATGTTCTCCGGGTCGATGACTCCGCAGTTTCTGAGTGCTACACGCATTTGCTTTTGATAGAAATCCACTTCGTTTATGGATTTAACCTGGTCGGAAGCTTCCTCGAGAGATTCATAGTAAAGAAGGTCTCTTACTATTCTGCCCTTGAGCAAATGTTCTTCAGTTATGGTTTTTGCATCCTCAGGCTTAACATGTGCGTAGAAAGAGCCTTCCGGATAAACCACAACGACAGGACCCACTTCGCAGAGTCCGAAACAGCCAGTCCTTATTATTTTGACTTCTTTTTCCAATCCGTTTTTCTTGATTTCTTCGTTAAAACGTTCTTCCACAAGATCCGATCCGGAAGAAGTACAACCCGTTCCACCGCAAATCAATACATGCGATCTATACAATTCCATTTCCTTACCTCCCAATATCGTAAATTTTTGTCCGGTTTATGCGTTTGCTCCGATTGTATACTCACTGACCACTTTACCGTTTACGATATGGTCGGCAATAACCTTACGCGCTTTTTCCGGTGTCATTTCAACGTATGTAACCTTTTCTCCGTTTTCTTCATAAATTTCCACTATCGGCTCAAGCCTGCAAACACCGATGCATCCGGTTTGAACCACTTCAACATCGTTTAAATTTCTTTTCTTGACTTCTTCAACCAATGAAAGAAGAACAGGTCTTGCACCGGCTGCGATTCCGCACGTTGCCATTCCTACTACAATCCTTGTCCCCTTTTTACCTCTGAGATCGATTTTTCCTTTTGCTTCATCTCTTATCTTTGCCAATTCAGCTAAAGTTTTCATTTTTTCCCTCCTAATAAAGGCGTCTTTATTTGTATTGCTTCAAAATGCCGGTGATTTGTCCCGGCTCCAATCTTCCATATACCTTTTCGTTGATGACCATAACAGGAGCCAAACCGCAGCATCCGAGACACCTTGTGGCTTCAAGCGTAAACTTGCCGTCTTTCGATGTTTCACCGACTTTGATTCCAAGTTCCGTTTCCAGACGGTCAAGAATATTCTGCGCTCCTTTTACATAGCAGGCAGTTCCCAAACACAATCCGATTACAAATTCGCCCTTTGGCACCAATGAAAACTGTGAATAAAATGTCACAACTCCGTATATCTCCGCAAGCGATATGTCAAGCTTTTCGGAAATGACTGTCTGCACTTCGATAGGAAGCGCTCCAAAGATGTTTTGCGCTTCATGCAAAATAGGCATCAAAGCACCTTTCCGGTCCTTGTTGGCTTCAATTACTTGGTCCAACGCGGCAAAATTCTTTTCGTTCAAAACTTCTTTCATGACTTGGTTTTCCATTTTACCTCCCCTTTTCTCACATATGTATTTACTGATCTCAAATCAATAAACCCACATTTAGTCTTTGCTGGCGGGTAATTGTTTAAATTTTCACAATTTTTCGTTATAAATTAAACAATCCCTATTGAAATAATAACATCTACAGATTGTATTTACAATGGGATTAACCCCTACCTCTATTGAACTTTGATGGTGGTTAATGATAAAATACATTAAAAGGATTGCGAACTAATGTTATGGATATAACATATGATTGACTTGATTGAAGGTGAGGCTTCTTCGTGTCGATTTTAGGGGCTGATAAAAATGACAAGACTTGATCTTGATGAATTTAATGTGTTGGAGAAAAAAGAAAGGGAAGGAACTTTTCTTTTTGTTGTCGAAAAAAGCCATGCCCCTACCGTGTGCCCCCACTGCATGGCAGGCGAGGAGTCCATTGTAAAGCATGGAAAACGGGAGAGATACGTAAGGGACATATCAATAGACGGCCATCCGGTGGATTTGCTCATTCTTCATGGCCGTTACAGATGCAAATACTGCGGTAAAACCTTTTATGAAACAATCGAGTGCACAGACGGATTCTCGAAAATAACAAATCGTTTCAAAAACAACATCACAAATGAATGTTTTCGCAAGCCCTTCCTTCAGGTTGCCAGGGATTGCGACGTTTCCCACACAACTGTGATGCGTGTATTCGACGAATCCATGCATTCCCTTGATTTAAACAGAAAAATATATGCGCCTGATATGCTTGCCATCAACAGGCTTTTCATCAACAGGGAGCTTCTTACTCTTTTCTGCGATCCTGAGAATGAACTTCTTATTGACATAAACAGGGATATAGGCGATTCCAGAAACACGTCGTTCCTGGATATAATGGATCCCGACTTCAGAAACATCATACTTGCAGATCCTTTTTATATG
>PKTO01000322.1 GCA_002869095.1 Clostridiales bacterium | reverse complement strand
TAATAGATTTTTAAAGGAGGCTTTGCAAATGGGGAAAATACTGTCGGCATATCTTATGCCTCATCCGCCTATAATAATCAAGGAAATCGGAAAAGGCGAAGAAAAAAAAATAAACGAAACAATAAAGTCAATGGACTACATAGCAGAGGACGTCAGGCAAAAGAGACCGGATACAATAATTGTAATAACGCCACACGGTCCGGTTTTCAGGGATGCTGTCGCCGTCTCTTACGTGGAACATTTGAGAGGCACATTGGAAAAATTCAATGCAGGCGGTGTATTCATTGCAAAAAATAACAACAAAACACTTGTAGATGAAATCATAAGGAGAGCGGGCTTGCGTTCAATCGTTGCGGTCAAGGTCGATGACCTGACTGCGAGGGAGTATGATCTGGAGGAAGGGTTGGACCATGGAACAATCGTGCCTCTTTATTTCATAGAAGAAAAGTACAAAGCCTACGAACTTATACACATAACCTATGGAATGTTGTCATGCGAGGATTTGTACAGTTTCGGCAAGGCCATACAGGAAGCAGTGGCAGGGGAGAGCTTCAACGTATCCATAATAGCCAGCGGTGACTTGTCCCACAGGCTCAGCGAAGACGGACCTTACGGATACCATCCTTCAGGACCTGCCTTCGATGCAAAGTTGCTTGACCTTATAAGAAAAAAGGATTACAGGTCAATTGTGCGTTTTGACAGCAAGGAAAGCGAATCTGCGGGAGAATGCGGACTCAGGTCAATAGACATACTTCTTGGCGCACTCGACGGAATTGAAAATTATCCGGAGGTTCTTTCCTATCAAAAGCCATTCGGAATCGGATATGGAGTCGCGGTTTTCAATATCTCCCGGGTTCCGGCAGAAAATAATGAAAGTATCGTAGAGACCCTGTATGAAGAGAGAAGGGAATACTTGAAAAAAAGAAGGGACAATGAGGATGCGTATGTGAGACTTGCAAGAATGTCCCTTGAAAACAGTGTAATTGGAAAGAACAAGGTCCCGGCGCCTGAGGAATACCCCGATGAATTAACTGAAAGAAAGGCGGGAGCTTTTGTGAGCCTCAAGATAAACGGCCAGCTCAGAGGATGCATAGGAACCATTTCCCCGACCGAGGAAACCCTGTTTGATGAAATAAGGGAAAATGCGCTGAAGGCGGGACTGGAGGATCCTAGATTCCTGCCGGTGGACAAGGACGAGCTTGGAGAGCTGGAGTATTCTGTGGATGTTTTGGAAAAACCGGAAAAGGTCGATTCTATTGAAGCATTGAACCCTGCGGAATATGGTGTGATCGTCGAGAAAGGGATAAGGAGGGGATTGTTGCTTCCAAATCTTGACGGAATTGACAGCGCAGAAGAGCAAATCGGCATTGCGCTGAAAAAGGCGAATATAAATCCGGAAGAGGATTATGAAATTTCGAGATTTCGTGTGACCAGGCATTATTGAAACTACACTACATATTGTGTGGATAAAAATGTGGAGAGTGTGGATAGTTTTCTATTAAAGCCGTGAATATGTGCAAAACGGCAGAAAACAATCCACAGACTTATCAAGAAACCTATGGATAATCAACATATTGGGGATGCGGTGTTTTGGCATTGCATCAGGAATAGTTTGTTCATTAATTTGAAAAGGATTGTTTTGTATGTTCAAGGAAGCGAGATTTTATGAAAAACTGGATAAATCACAGGTCAGGTGCCTTTTGTGTCCGCATTTATGCAAACTGTCGGTGGGTGAAACAGGAATTTGCGGTTCAAGGAAAAACAGGGGCGGAATACTCTATGCGATGGGATACGGCGAAATAGCCGCTTACGGAATTGACCCAATCGAAAAAAAACCGCTTTTTCATTATTATCCGGGCAAAAAAATTTTTTCTGTCGGAAGCTTCGGATGCAATTTGAAATGCGATTTTTGCCAAAATTACAGAATTGCCCATGAAAGGCCGGCAACAATGCACATGGAACCGGAAAGGCTTCTTGAAATGGCTTTAAACTCGAAAGATGTTTCAATAGGAGTGGCATTCACATACAACGAGCCTGTGATAAATGCCGAATATATAATTAAGTGTGCAAAGCTCATTCGCAGTCACGGCATGAAGGTGGTTCTAGTGACCAACGGATTCATAAACCAGGACCCTCTTGAAGCGCTTATTGAGCAGGTGGACGCAATGAACATAGACCTCAAGGCTTTCAACGATTCTTTTTACAAAAGCATTTGCAAAGGTTGGGTGAATCCGGTAAAGAAGACGATAGAACGCGCATGCAGGAATGTTCATGTAGAGGTCACCACGCTTCTGATTGAAGGGCTTAATACCGATGAAAGGGAAATGGACGAGATGAGCTCTTATTTGGGCGATTTGAAAAAAGACATGCCCTTGCACCTTTCAAGGTATTACCCTGCCTGGAAGAGAAACGATCCTCCCACTCCGGTTGAAACAATAAAACATTTGTCGGAAACAGCAAAGCGGCATTTGAACAATGTATATATAGGAAATGTTCCGGGAATCGACAACAACACATATTGTCCCGAATGCCGGTCTGTGATTGTCGACAGAAGCGAATATGCCGGTAAAGTCCGGAATTTGAAAGATGGGGTTTGCAGAGTGTGCGGGCGAAAGATATTGATCAGGAACGATTGAAGGGGGTGCTTGCAGTGAAATCGATCTATACAAGGAGGAGCATAAGAAAGTACAAGGATGAAAAAATCGACGATGAAAAAATAATGGAGCTTTTGAAGGCCGGAATGTGCGCGCCTTCCGCAGGTAACGAGCAGCCGTGGCATTTTATAATAATAGAAGACAATAATATAAAGGAGCAAATTCCCAAATTCCATCCGTATGCGGCAATGGTGAAGAATGCATCGCATTTGATATGCATTTGCGCAGACCTCAATCTGCAGCTTTATGAAGGATATTGGATACAGGATTGCTCGGCTTCAACGCAGAATATACTTCTTATGGCCGAAGAGCTTGGAATCGGTTCTGTCTGGCTGGGGGTCTATCCCAGGGAAGAGAGGATGGAAGGCCTTAGAAAGCTGCTTAAACTGCCGGACAACATAGTTCCTTTCTCATTGGTGTCACTCGGGTATCCGGATGAGAAAAAGCCTGCCAACGACACTTATTTCAGCGAACGTGTCCACAGAAACATTTGGTAGAAAAAATGAAAATAATGATTGTGAATAATCCGAATGCGGGAAGAAAGACCCTGCAAAGGCAGCTTAATTTGCTTGTGGGGCGTCTGATTATGGAAGGCATTGTTTCATGCGTTGAAAAAATAGACGGAACAGGGGAGAGGGGAAAAGCTTTCGTGGAAGCCGCATCAAATAAAGATATCGACATGGTTATGGTATCGGGTGGAGACGGCACCATTCATGAAGTCGTAAATATAATGATGAACAATGGAATAAGAATCCCGATTCTGCTTATTCCGGCGGGAACCGTAAATGATTTCGCCAATTATCTTTATTTGCCGAGGGATATGGACGCTGTTTTCAATATTGTAAAAAGGTTCAAGCTGCAAACTGTCGATGTGGGAAAAGTCAACGACCGTTTCTTTATTAATGTTGCATTTGCCGGAATGATGGCGAAAGTAGGGTATGAAACACCGGTCGAAAGCAAAACTGCGTTTGGGAGGCTGGCTTATTATGCGGCTGGCATCCGCGAAGTCAGTGACGGAATAAAGAAGCCTTATACATTCAAATTCGAACACAATGGAGATATTCTTGAAATAAAGTCCTATCTTTTTGCAGTGATGAATTCATCCTCTACAGGCGGATTCATGAATTTTGCACCTTATGCCGAAGTGAATGACGGTTTGCTTGACGTGATAGCAATCAAAAAATCCGACATAATAGACATGGCGGCCGTTTTTTTCAAACTGATATCGGGACAGCACATAAAAGATTCAAATGTGCTTTATTTCAAAACCGACAAATTGAAAGTCTGGACAGACAGCGAGGATCTTTTTGTGGATACCGACGGAGAAAAGAGCGTTGAATTTCCGCTTGAGTTCTCAATTGTCCCGGGCGCGCTTGATTTTCTGATTCCATGATTGAATTAGAACAGATAAGCAAATATTACAAACCCGGCCTTGAAAGGCCGGGTCAAATTATTATTTTTCGATGAAACGTACTGCCGTGCCGTAGACTATTACTTCTGCCGCCCCCTGCATTATTGCGCTAGTTGCATAGCGTATGTTTATTACAGCGTCAGCCCCAAGCCCTTCGGCTTCCTTGACCATCCTTTCCGTAGCTATCGCTCTTGCCTCGCTCATCATTTCCATATAGGCTTCGATTTCCCCTCCTACAAGGGTTTTAAGGCCGCTCATTATGTCTTTGCCGACATGCTTGGCCCTTACGGTAGCTCCCTTGACGATTGAGATTGTTTCAAGCTTTTTATCGCTGACATAATCAGTATTTACTAAAATCATCCTTGTCCTCCTTTTCTATTTCACTTATCCTTTTATATCCGGTGTAAATCATTGCCGATACAAGACATGCAAAAACAACAATGGCGACGGTTCTGCATGTTCCGGTAAAGCCGCCATGAAAAAACAAACTGCCGTAAAGCGCGAATACCGATATCGAGAGCAGTGTAATGATCACAGTGATGATTTTGTTTGCGGTTTTCATGGGCACCCCTCCAAATGAAAGAAAATTCTGTCATCAATGCATTTTAACATATTTTACACATTTAATCCATATTGTTAGAATGGGTCTAATCTGATAAGATTGATTTAACAGCTTAAGGAGGATTTTATGGGAAAAATAAAAATTGTCACAGACAGTACTGCTTATATAAAAAAAGAATATGCCGAACTCAAAGGAATAGAAATTGTTCCACTCACAATACATTTTGAAGGAGATGTGCAGGAAGAGGGATATCCCGGAGAATTCGAGAGTTTTTTTGAGAAACTAAAGGAATCAGAGTCTTTTCCAACGACTTCCCAGCCATCCGCGGGATCGTTTGCGGAAGTTTTCAGGGAACTTGTTGAAAACGGCAACGAGGTAATAGCAATCACAATATCAGGCAGGCTGAGCGGCACATTTGGCAGCGCATCCATGGCGGCCCAGATGATTGCACCGGATAAAATAAGCGTTGTAGATTCCAGGACAACAGCCGCAAACCTGAAAGTATTGGTTGAAAAGCTCCTGGAAATGTGTGAAGAGACAGATGACAGGAAGGCTGTTGTCGAAGCCATAGAAAAAGAAAAGAAAAAAACAGGCATAAGCCTCACTGTGGAAACCCTCGACTATCTGCAGCGGGGAGGGAGGCTCACACCATCCCAGGCTTTCCTTGGGAACCTGCTCAAGGTCAAGCCTATAATAGAACTCATTGACGGAGCGCTGGAACCTGTAGACAAAGTTAGAGGCAAGAAAAAAGCCGTAGGCAGAATGATTGAAGGCATACCCCAAAACGCCGAAATCTTGTCCATTTGCCATATTCTAAGCGAGGACGAAGCCAAAGAATACATGGAAGTGCTAAGAAAGGCTTTTCCGGACGCCCGGATAACAATAGAAGAATTGGGGCCTGTAATAGGCGCGCATCTGGGCCCAAAAGCCATAGGCATATGCTATTGCACCAATTGATGCGAATGAATTCATTTTGCAATACAGTTTAAAAAAGTTGTACGCAGTTGCGGCATTAAAGGCCT
>PKTO01000085.1 GCA_002869095.1 Clostridiales bacterium | reverse complement strand
GACTTTGAACATCTCGGATGCATATCTGTCCATGTCCATTCCAAGCACTTCATTCAGTTTGCTTGCCGCATCAACATCAACAGGTGTCGTTGTCGGCGACTTGAAATTCAATGTATCCGATATTATTCCCGAAAGCAGCAGACCTGCCACATCCCTCTCGGGCTTTAATCCGAATTCGCAGTACATCTTATATATTATTGTGCATGTGCTCCCTACCGGCATGTTTCTGAATGAAATTGGCAAGTTTGTCCTTATGTCTCCTATTTTGTGATGGTCGACAACTTCAAGAATTTCAGCCTCCTCTATTCCAGGCGCGCTTTGGGAGTATTCATTGTGGTCGACCATTATGACTTGCTTCTTTTTTGGGTTGAGGAGCTGGTTTCTGCCTATGAATCCGGCATATCTGTCATTGTTGTCTATTATGGGATAATACGAGTGGCGGTGGTCGCCCATCCTCTTGTATACATCCTCAAGATATTCATACTCCTTGAGGGCGCAAATTTCATCCTTTCGCATTATGGATGAAACATATGCGCATTGATTTATTTTTTTCGATGTCATATAGGTATCCGGCAATACCGACATTATCGGGACACCCATTTTTTCGGCCATATTCATCAAACCGCCCGGTATTTCATGGCTTCCAGTAACCACTACGAGCTGAACCCCGGACCGTATGCAGAATTCTATGTTTTCATAATTGTCTCCCACAATGCTTATCCACCCGGAATCGAGCATTGTATTTTTCTCCAATGTCTTATGGTAGAACGCCATAACGATCATTTGCCCGTCAACCTCTTCCATTTGGCCGACAAGCATTTTACCGTTCAAGTCTTCCACTATGTTCTTCATATGGGTCTTCAATCTTCTTTCGTCATTTTGTATCAAACCCATGGCTATGTCCTTCATTGTTATTATCCCAAGCAAACGCGATTTTTCATCACATACCGGAAGTATTTTAACCTTTTCTTTTTCCATTGTTTCAAACGCCTGCAATATGGACGATTCCGGACCGACAAATGGAATATCCTCATAAAGCAAATCCTTTACTTCCATTTTTATGTCTTCAATTATTTGCGGGCGCTCTACACCGAACCTTCCCAAAACATATTCCGCTTCCTTGTTTATTGTTTCGATTGCGCAAGCTTTTGTTTTCATTCCAAGCTCGTTTTTAAGCCTAGACAATGCAATCGCCGAACAAATCGAGTCTGTATCGGGATTTCTATGCCCAAATATATATATCATGGTTGTCCCCTTTTCTTTTTGCCTTACTATACCATATTTGTCCCAATACGTTAAATTTCCTTTGCATTGCAAAAACAGCTACATCATTCGCGGTTTATGCGTGAGGCCGATTGATTCACCAATTGACTTTCAGGGCTTCTTGACTGTGGCGGCTCATTGGAGTAAAATCTATAATGAACGGAGGTTTATTTATGCAAACTTTAAAAACCGAAATACGGGAAAAGCTTATTTTTGAAGCAAAACGCTCATTCCTTGAAAGCAATTTCAAGAATTCGTCAATGCGTTCAATTGCCGAAGCTTCAGGTGTCACAGTGGGAAATGTCTACAGGTATTTCAAGAACAAGGAAGATCTTTTTTATGAAGTGGTAGCCGACGCCTACAACTCCATTATGGAAATCATCGACATGGACCATGGCAGCTCCATCAATCTTGGCAATGCCGGACCCGGCATAGGCGGCTATGGCATCGTTACCGATAAAGTTTTACAAAGCATAATTAATGTATTTATTAAGTACAGACAAGAGATAAACATTTTAATATGCCGTTCCTACGGCTCCAGATTCGAAAACGTCAAAAGCGAACTTGAGAGTTTAATCGCCGACAAAATCCATGAAGAGATTTTCTCTCGAAATGTATACGGCACTATAGATTTAAGTATTTTTACAAGAACTCTTGCCAACACATGCGTAGATGGCATATCCAGTATATGCGCCTCATCTATGGACGACGAGCAGATGCAGAAAAACATTTACGGGCTTATTCTATATCTATTCGAGGGAGCGAAATTCAGATTGTTGATGTTGGAAAAGAAATTAGGAGGTGACGACATTGAATAGAAAATTTTTACCTGCGGGAGTTGTCGCCATTGCTGCAATCCTACTGCTTTCGTCTTGCTATGCAGACAAATCCGCACAACCGCCCGGGCAGGTTTCCATTCCTGTAAAAACCATGCTGATTGAAGAGACTTCATCGGATGAAATCCTTAGCTATGTCGGATTTGTAAGCGCCGAGCAGATTGCGAAACTTTCATTCAAGGTGCAGGGGCGAATTGATGAAATTTTTGTTAAAGAAGGCGATTTTGTCAAGGAAGGGGACGCTCTGGAGTCGATTGAAACGCAAGACCTGAAAAACTACCTGAACATCTCAAATGCATCCCTTGCAAATTCCAAATCGCAATTGGACAAAGCAGAGGATGCTCTGTCATTTTCCGAAAAAAACTTTGCAGACATGAAAAAGCTGCTTGATGAAGGCGCTGTCTCCAGGAATGACTTCGAAAAAGCCGATCTGGATCTTGACATAGCCAGTTCAAATTACAGAAGCGCTGTCGAAATACATAAGCAGTCCATCATACTCAAAAGCCAAAATGAGGACATGCTGTCGGAGGCCGTGCTCACCTCTCCATTCGACGGACAAGTCATCGAAGTTTTGACAGAGAAGGGGGAAATGGCGGTTCCCGGACTTCCTTCCATCGTGCTTGCAAACAGCCAAAAGACGGTATACGCAGGAGTGTCTCAAAGAGACTTGCAGAAAATCCATCCCGGTATGAAGGCAATTGTTCGCTTCGAGGAAACTTCAATCCCGGGTTTTGTCCGCTCGATCACTATGATTCCCGATTCCGAGACGAGAACATACCCTGTGGCGATTTCCATTCCCGATTCAACGGCTCCTGTCGGTGCTGTCTGCGATGTCGACATTGTATCGGGTGTCAAAACCGGAATCAGAATACCGATTGATTCAATCCTTTCAAACGGGGGCGGCTATGTCTATGTCGTAGAGGACAACTCGGCCGTCAAACGAAATATCGAATTGTTCGAAATCGATGGTTCAAGCGTGTTCGTGGAAGGCTTGAATGCGGACGAGGTGCTGGTTGTGGAAGGAATGAGAAATTTGAAAGACGGCACATTGGTAGAGATGAAAAATGAATAGGCCCCGTCACATAAGAAACCCGATTCATTCGGCGATAAAGAACAGAAAAATCACTCTGTTCATTTTAGCAATAGTCCTTTTACTTGGCGCATACAACTACAGCATTCTGCCCCGCCAAGAAAGCCCCGAAATAAACGCACCCGTCTCAATGGTCACCGTCGTTTACCCTGGAGCTTCACCAGAGGACGTTGACGCTCTTGTAACATCCAAGGTCGGAGAAGAACTTTCAGAACTACAAGGTTTCGACTACTTGAATTCATATTCAAGAAATTCGGTTTCAGTCAGCATAGTAAGACTTCGTTACGGGACGGACACAGAAAAAGCATGGCGGGAACTCAGATACAAAATGGATGATTTGGAGGACTCTTTACCCAAGGAATGCGAAGGGATCGAAATCAACACCGACCTTGTCGAAACTGCCGGAATGATGATAAGCATGTCAGGTGACAACTATACATTGGAGGAGCTTTCCGCTTATGCAGAACAGCTCAAGAACAATCTTTCAAAAATCGACGGGGTTTCCAGATTCGAAATTGCCGGAGACCGCGAAAAATGCATATCTGTTGAAATAGACTTCAGGCTTCTGAATCAAACAGGTCTATCACTAAGTGAAATATCAAACTTGATAGCCAGTCAAAACGTAGAAATCCCATCAGGCTTCGTTGAAGAGAACGGAGTCAGGATAAACGTGGATACAAGCGGAACTTTCAACTCCATCGAAGAGATAAAGGATGTCATTGTCGGCATTTCACCCGAGAACGGCACTGCTCTGAGACTTTCCGACATTGCCGATATACATTTCGATGATGTGGAATCCCAAGTCATCATACGCCAAGGCAAAACAAATGCCGTGCTTCTTACAGGCTACTTCAAGAAGGATGAGAATGTCGTCTCAATCGGCAATACCGTAGAAACCGAAATAGAGGCCTTCAGGAAAAACCTTCCCGAAGACATTCAGTTTGAGAATGTGCATTACCAGCCTTCAACAGTCGAAAAATCGGTAAGGACCTTCGCAATGAACCTTCTTCAGGCAATCCTGTTTGTCGTTGCGGTTGTCTTTATTGGAATGGGCATGAGGAACGCCATTATTGTATCCACTGCAATTCCGGCATCAATAATCGCAACTTTTTCATTGATGAGGCTGCTTCAAATCAATATACATCAAATTTCAATTGCCGCATTGATCGTCTCCCTGGGCATGCTGGTCGACAATGCCATAGTGATTTCTGATTCTATTCAGGTCATGATTGACAGAGGCGAAGACCGTATGAAAGCCTGTGTGGAAGGAACCCGCTCTGTTGCAATACCAGTGCTAACCTCAACACTTACGACAATAGCCGCCTACATGCCGTTTCTTTTCCTTAATTCGATAGCGGGCGAATACATAATCAGCCTCCCCAAAATAGTCATGATCTCACTTTCCGCGTCGTATGCTGTGGCTCTGTTTGTCACTCCATCCATGGCATATATCTTTTTCAAGCCAGGCATAAGCAGAATACGAACCTCAAAAACTGCAAATGCCTTCAAACGCGCGCTTCTTTATGGTCTAGAAAAGAGGACAACTGTAATAATTTCCATATCGATCGCCCTAGTCGCAGCTGTTTTCATGACCTTCCAGCTGGGTTTGCAATTCTTCCCCTATGCCGATACTGATATCATTTACCTCAACATAAAAAGCCACGGTTCAGGCAATATGGACCGTACGGAAAAATTGACATACGAAGTTTCCTCTCTGCTTGATGAGGAACCATTAGTCGTATCGTACACTTCTTCAATCGGGCAAGGCCTCCCAAAATTCTACAACACGATTGTCAACAAGGCCCCTTCGCAGGATTTTGCCCAAATGCTTCTTCATCTCGACCTTGAAAATCTGGGGCCTAGCAAGGAATTCAAAGACATACCGCATTTCGTTTCGCATCTCCAAAGAAAAATGGATGCCGCTATATCATCGGGCAAGGTCGACGTAAACATGCTCGAACAGGCCGAACCCGTCGGAGCCCCTGTCACTCTTCGCCTAACTGGAAGCGATTCCGCGCTTCTTAGAAATTCGGCAGAAAATGTCAAAGCCATGCTCACTGAAATAGAAGGAACAAAAAATATCACTGACGACACCTATGAATATACATACGAATTCGTAGTCAATCCAAAAGGAATAAAGACAAGCCTCTTTGGAATTTCAAACTATGAGCTGCAGAATGAAATCAGCATAGCCCTAAGAGGCCGTGAATCAAGCACTTTCAGAGACAATGGCAAGGAATATCCTATAGTTGCAAAGAGCGACATAGACACAAAAGCCGAGCTTGAAAACCTCATGATAAAGTCCCAAGCAACAGGAAGCAAGGTTCTCCTTAAGGAGATAGCGGATATTGAGCTGAAATCCCAGTTGCCCGTAATAAATAAATATAACGGCGAATTGGCAATCAGCGTATACAGCGATATTTCAGACGGATATTCATCTTCAAAGATTGGAAGTGAATTGG
>PKTO01000329.1 GCA_002869095.1 Clostridiales bacterium | reverse complement strand
CGGCCATTCAATCTTCAATTGGGGACTGGGTCATGTCAAACCGACCTTCGTTTCCACAGCCATTTTGGGAGAACCTGTCCTTGCAACCATATTCGCAATAGTTCTTCTTGTTGAAATTCCAACCACCGCCCGACTCATCGGGGTAATCGTTGTTATAGGCGGAATATACAGCTTCACGATGGCTGAAGCCGCTGAAGCAAAGAAAACAGCGGACAGCAGGCAGAAAGCAGCCGGCAGTGAATTATAAAAGATTACAAAAGACATCTCAAAACATATACTAAAGGCAGAAATCCGACGAAAAGAAATCTTTTGCCGGCATTATGTCTTTTTCTCAATGCTTAGTATAAGACTCACAAGGCAAATGTATTTGCTTGTGAAACATCGCCATATGCCTGCTTTCAAGTATTTGTTTTTATGTGTTTCCTTTCCAACTGACTAACTGACCAACTTTCCACTTACTGCTTTATCTATTATTTTTGTTTCCACTTTCTACTTTCTTATTACATATATTCCATTTTTATCGAACTTCCGGATACTCCCTGCTCGGCGGGGTCCACGACAAGCTTCACCGGAACTCTGTCCTTGAGTGCCTCAACATGGCTTATGAGTCCGACCGTGAGATCTTTCTCCCTTATTCGCTCAAGCGAGTCCATCACTACATCAAGCACATCCTTGTCCAGTGTTCCAAAGCCCTCGTCGAGGAAAAAGAATTCCAGATTATTGACACTGTTCATCTGTATCTTGGCTGAAAGAGCCAAAGCAAGCACAAGAGAAACAATGAAGGTTTCACCGCCCGATAAAGTATCGCAGCCTCTTCTCGACCCTCCGCTGAAATTGTCGCTGATTACAAATTCACCCCGGCTGTCTATTTCAAGCCTATATCTTCCTCCTGTTATGTCCAGCAACCTTACGGATGCATCCCTTACTATATATCTCAAGTGTCTCATTGCAACAAATCCAACGAATGCATTTCCTCTTAGCAATGCCGTTATTTCATCCAGCAAATCGCCATCCTTTTCCATTTTCTTTTTCTTTTTTTCAAGGTCTGCGACTTTTTCGAGATTCTTCTCCATTTGCTCCGTGCGTTCCTTAAGCCTTATGGATTTTTCATTTGAATCCTCGATGGATTTTTGAATTTGCATGTGCTTTTCTTTGTTTTTCTCAAAATCTTCGCGGCTTCCGGCAACATCCATAACTTTCAGTTCCGCCAACACATCTTCCTTTTGGACATTAAGCCTTATTCTTTTATCGTTCCATTTTCCGTAGAGTCCTTCCATTGATTTCAATTCCACGTCGCTGCAAATAAAACCGGCGATATCCTCTTCATTCTCGATGCCTGCCTTTTGCATCTCTTTTTCCAGGGTCTTTAAGGCAATACGCCTGCGCTCGATGTTTCTGTCCAATGACCTGTTGTATTCACTTATTTTTTTGCTTGCTTCTTCAATTTCTTTTTTGACTGATGCAAGCTTTTCCTCAGCATCTTTTTTTGCGCTTGCCAGCTTTTCGATTTCTTTTTTAACCCCAAGCAAAGCCGTTTCGGGATTTTGCTTCATGAAAACGGTTTCCACTTTATCCTTGAGCCTTTTCTCTTCCACTCTTTCTTCAGAAACCTTTTTTTTCAAATTTTCAAGTTCGTACTCGAGTCTTATGGCTGTTTCTTTTTCTGTTCCCATTTTCTTTTCTTCACTTTCGAAAGACTTTTCGAGTCCTGACAATTCGTTTTCAATGCGGTACATGCTTTCTTTGGCTTCATCTGAGCCGCCATTCTCAAGAAAAACGAATTGCTTTATTTCATTTCCGCAGATTGGGCAGGAGTCTCCCACGGACAGCTTTTTGCCTACTTTGAAAAGCAAGTTTTCACGTTCCAAAAGCTCAAGTTCATTTTCTTTTGCTTCGAGATCACTACTGATATTTTTTATTCTTTCCATTCTGGCTGACATTTAAATTCCGACTTCAGCCATTTGCTTCGATCCTTTTTCTATCAAATCCTCTTGAATACGGATTTTTCTTTCAAGGACTTCAAGGCTTTTAGTCTCATTTTCAATCATGTGCTTCATTACAAGACTTTTGCCCATCAAAGGCTCATAGTCCTTTTCTTTTTTTTCTGCAGCAATCTTGAGTTGTCTTTCGAACAGCTCTTTCATTTTTTCACTTTGCTCAATTTTTTCCGCAATTTTTTTTATATTGAATTCTATTTGGGATATCTCTTTCCCGGCTTCTCTTTTTTCTTTCAGGCAAGGCCCCATTTCCATTACTCTTTTCGCCATCTCGCATTTTTTCAGAAGCGCCTTCATTGCTTCTTTTTCCGCCTCAGACGATTCAATCATTATATCTATCGATTCCAAACGGTCTTTCTTTTGCCAAAATTCTTCGGCATTCCTCAATTCAGCCCTCATATTTTTTTCGCATTCCGACAATTCTTTTATGTTGCATTGAAGCAAAAGGAGCTCATCCCTGAATTCGTCAAGCCTTTCAATTTCAAGCCCTTCGTATGCCTTCAGGGCTTCTTTTGCTCCATGGAGCCGCTTTTCGTTTTCTTCCTTTTTCCTTTTGACGCGCACAGTCAAAAGTTCCCCGAATTCCTGCAATTTCAATATGCGTTCAAGCATTTTTTTCCTGTTTGCTCCGGCAAGCTTGAGAAAGTCGCTGAATTTTCCCTGCGGAATTACAACCGACCTTGTAAAATCATCCATTGTAAGACCCAGCAAGTTCACAATGGTCCTGTTGACCTGCCCGCTCCCCTCGATTATTTCACCTGTGCCGCCTTTTTTATACAGCCTGTCTATCGTACTCTTGATTTTTCCGTCTTTGTCCCTTTTTTTCCCTCTCTCCACCACATACGCGGCTCGGCCCGTATCGGTTCCGACTTCGAATTCGAACGAAACAAACAAATCTTTGCTGTCGAGGTTCAGGTACTCTTTGCTTTTCCTGGCGGTTTCATTGTAAAGAGCCAAAGTCATTGCATCCAAAATTGTGGATTTTCCGCTCCCGGTTGGTCCGAAAATCCCAAAAATCCCTCTTTGGGAAAGCTTGGAAAAATCAACCGACTGAATTTCCCTGAAGCTGTTTATGCCCCTCATTTCAAGCCTTATCGGTTTCATCGGCAGCCTCCCATTCACTCTCTCCCAATATTTCACCAAGCAGTTCGACAAGTTCTGTCCTAGGCGGCATGCCGTTCCTGTTCTCGTAGAATTCGGTGAAAAGCTCCTTTATGCCCCGTTCTTCCATTTTGAGGCTTTCATCATGCTCTTTTTCGTCATGACCTTCAATTATCGGGGTTATTGCCAATATGTCCGGCCTTATTGATTTCATTTCCCTTATTTCTTCCATGGGAATTATTCTGTCGGTTTCTATGTCGATGTAAACCCAAGCCGAAAGTCCCCTGTTTTCTTCAAGCTTCCTCATTGCCTCACCAACGCCTGAAACACTCCATACTTCGAGAGGCTTCGACTGTTTCAAATATATCTCCCTTATTTCGGGCTGTTTGCCTTTTTCAAGTTCAACGGAAAAAACCGCTTTGCTGTACCCTATCTCACTCTTGCTGTATTGAAGAGGCGAACCGGAGTATACGACATTCGGTTTGATTCTTTGAGGACGGTGGAGATGCCCAAGAGCGACATAATCCATGAAATCCGGTATCGAATCCAAAGACACGCTGTATCCTCCGCCTATCTGTATGGGCCGCTCGGAATCGGTTGTTTCGCCTCCAAGTGTAAAGAAATGCCCCAGCGCGATATTCCATCCGCACTCAAACGCAATGTCGCCTCCGGCCGAAAACAATTTTCCCACGCGTTCCGAGTAAGAGTCCCTTATGCTTTCCTCCGAATCCCCTTTCTCGAACAATTCATTGAGTCTGCGTTCGGACGGAAAAGGAATCGCTGTGAGATTCACCTTTTCTCCGTTTACAGTCAGCCGCACAAAACCCTCGCGGACCTCGATCGCCTCATGATTCCCTATTTTCCCTTTTGCTATAAGCTGTTTTGGATATGAAATCACAAGAACGCCATGTTCCTTCATGAAGCAGTCCGGCGCAGCAAGCCTCTCGGGGCTGTCATGGTTTCCGGCAACAACCGCAATCAGCCTTTTGCCGTCTTCCGACAGACGCTTCATGCAATCGTAATACAACTCTTCAGCAGCCGCGGAAGGATTTCCGCTGTCAAAAATATCGCCCGCAACCAGAACCATGTCGGGATTCTCTTCTTCCACAATTTCTATGAATTCGTCTATGAACATTCTCTGCTCCGGCAAACGGGAATGACCCTCGAGGCTTTTTCCCAAATGCCAATCCGATGTATGAATCAGTTTCAAAGGACCCTTACCTCCTCGACGGCATCAATAAAGAACAAGTACGCTTCCTTGACTGTTTTGCCGGTGATTTTTTCCAATGCTTCCCTATAAACGCTCAATTGTGTCCTATATGTTTCGGCCGCAATTTCCAAGCCCTTTTTCCATGCGCTTCCCGTCTTGTAGTCAACAAGAACCCATTCCCCGTCCTCTTCGAAATAACAGTCGATTATGCCCTGTATCAAAAGATTGTCCTTTCCATGAAGCGGTTTTGCCACTTCAACGATTTCCTCCACTCCCTTGCTCAATACAAAAGGCACTTCCCTGTTGACTTTTCCGGACGCCATCATGCGCCGCCCCAATGGAGAATCCAGGAATCCCCTTATTTTTCCAAAATCGATGTGTTCTTTGGCGGCTGCCGCCAGTATGTCCTTTTCAATCATTCCATCAATCTGTTTTTCGATTTTTTCGTCGCTTTCAGTCGATTCCATGTCAAGAACCAGATTGCGCATTGCAGCATGATACATATCCCCTATTTCCGCCGCAGTGGCTTCCCTCTTGCCTGAAAGGCCTTCTGGGGCCTTGGAAAGTGACGGGATTGAAAATCCAAACTTGGAATTATTATTTATCGAGTCAAGCCGATTGAGCAGTGTAACCGTCATTTTCGAAGGCATTTCCACCAAAGGCGCGTATGCATATCTCCATGACAATGTCTCGTCAAGCCTCTCAATCAATTCCCGGTCAGCCTCGAAGTCAAGGTTTTCGACCCTTTCCTTCACCGAATTGTCGAATGCTTGAGGAAGTCCTTTCGAAAGAGTCGTCCTGTCGTGGAGCATGATTCGCCAATTGTGCCCTTCTCCGGAAAGCCTGACTTCCCTTCCGCTTAGTGCGGCCAGCTTGTCTGTTTCGGTCATCATTGTCGATACCGGCCCCATTATCCAGTCGAAAAACGAATTTGAGTCAAGTATGGAATAATCGGTCATTGTTTCCGACCACTTGGCCATTTCCTTTTCGGCGTTTCTGACGGAACCAACGAGCAGCAGCCTGTCGGAAGCCCTTGTCATTGCAACATACAATATACGCATTTCCTCCGCCACAGACTCCCTGAAGGACCGGAGTTTTATTGCGGATTGGGGAACGCTTTCCCTGAACACCCTTTTGCCGATGTCGTAATATTTGGGTCCCATGCCCAAGTCGCGGTGCATGAGCAAATCATTTTTCGTTCCGTTTCTCTTGATTCTTTTCCCCAAGCCTGAAAGAATTACAACAGGAAACTCAAGCCCTTTGCTTTTATGGACCGTCATCATTCGGACGACGTTGTCCTTTTCGCCCAAAACGGCGGCAGTATCCATATCCCCCTTGCTTTTCAAAACATCCTCGATGAACCTGATGAACTCAAAAAGGCTTCCACATGTCCCTTTTGAAAGCGCCGATGCGCGATCCATAAGAACTTTCAGG
>PKTO01000332.1 GCA_002869095.1 Clostridiales bacterium | reverse complement strand
GTTCGGCGCCTTCCTTGGCGTATTCAATCTTTTCAGGATTTTCAAGATAAGAAGGAATGATTCAACTTGCATTGACTGCGGCGCATGCGGAAGGGCGTGTCCCATGAACATAAGGGTCGATGAAAAGAAAGCCGTCTTAAGCCATCAATGCATAAGCTGCATGATATGCACTTCGGAAGGCGTTTGTCCGGTTCCGGAGACTGTGGAATTGAAAACCGGAGGTGGCAGAGATGAAAATTGACAGCAGATGGCTGGGGAGTCTGATATTTATTGTAATTTTCGGAAGCGTTGCCGTGTTTTCGATTGGAGGATATTGGCAGACCGAATCGACAAAGGCTCCTGCCGTTTTCGAAAGCGGAGAATTTGAGGGGATGCCAAATCCGGCGGACATAAGGGGTTCATATTCATTTTCAGATGTTTCGGAAGCCTTCAGAATACCTGCGGAGGATTTGATTGAGGCGTTTGCTTTGCCCCAAGGCACGGATCCGGAGGAGTTCAAGAACAAAGACCTCGAATTGATATATGGGGAACTGGAGCAGGAGGGCACCGAAATCGGAAACGGTTCGGTCAAGCTTTTTGCCGCCCTTTACACAGGCCTGCCATATGAAATTGACGAAGTCACTTATCTTCCTTTGCAAGCGGTGGAAATTCTGAGGGAAAAGGCCGATTTGACAGAGGAACAGCTTCTTTATATTGAGAGCAACGGAATCGATGTAAGCCGATATCTGATTGAGGACAATTCGTTGGATGAATCCCAAGAGCCGGTTGCTGAAGAAGGCGAAAAAGAATCCGATGAAAGGCTTATAACAGGAAAGACAACATTTTCCGACCTCATTGCCTGGGGCATTCCCATTGAAACCATAGAAAGCGTGTTGGGATCGGAAATTACCGACCAAGGATCGAGCGTAAGGGATTTTTGCACCCAACAGGAAATCGAATTTTCGCTTGTCAAGGAAAAACTGCAGGAAGAAGCTGACGCATTGGATTGAAGCCTATACGGCGACATCGTCAGCTGAAGGCTTTCATATAGAAAAGGAAACTGCTGTGAATCATATTGAGAAGGTCGTCCTCTTCTTCCTTTGAAATTTCAGGATTTTCGGGCCGTAGGACTTTTTCATAGAAGAGCTTGCACCAATTGGAAGTGAAGGTCGAAAAGTCAAGCGCCGATTGGCTGGCTAAATGTTTTCCCATCTTCCTTTCATCCGAATCGAATTCGAGCTGATTGTAAAGCTCTCCCAAGAGAGAGGGCTTTGAAAGGTTCATGCTCCTGAGCAGTTTTATGTTTTCCTTTCTCGATGTCATTGCTATTGTGAAGTACAGGGCTGTCAAATCCACGAAGGTTTTGGACCTCGCTTCGTCGAGGCTTATAAGGCTGCCGGCGTTTTTGTCGTCTGAGGAATACAGCAAGTCGGCGAATTGATGGGTTGCCCGACGCATATGCTTGAAATAGTTGCGCAGAAAAGTCTTTCTGGGATATTTTTGCGATATCTTCGTGAACTTGGATGTTTTGTTTCCCAAGGCCGCGCTTATGAGGTAGTGTTTTTTTGAAAAATCATAAAAACCCATTTGAATCAACTCCTTTATATTCAAGTAGTTTAATTATATATCATCAAACTGCAAATACAAGACCGACCCGTCCGTATCTTGTTAGCTAAGGGGTATTATGGTAATATAAAGCAGAAAGACTACTTCGAAAGGAATCGATAATAATGAAAAAAATTGCTATTGTTACAGATTCGACAAGCGATCTTTCCATTGAACAGATGGAAGAGTACAACATAGAGATGCTTCCGCTCAGGGTCATTTACCGTGAGAAAGAGTACAGGGACCGCTTGGACATAACGCCCCAGCAAATCTATGACAATTTGGAAAAAGAGGTTCCCAAAAGCTCCTTGCCTTTGCCAGGGGATGTAATAAGGCTTTTGGACCGCTTGAAGGAAGAGGGCTACACCGATGTCGTAATAAGCCTGATTTCCTCCGGACTGAGCGGTACATACAATATGGTCAGGCAAGTGGCCGAAAGTTATTCGGGTCTAAACATAGAAGTGGTCGATTCAAAATCGCTGTCGTTCGGTCTGGGATTTTTATCGATTGAAGCCGCAAAGGAAAGGGCAAGAAGCAACGATTTGGAAAAGATAATGGAAAAAATCCGAAAAACAAAAGAAAGCCAGTACTTGACATTTGTGGTTAAGACCCTTGAATACCTTAAGCTAGGCGGAAGAATAGGGCTGGTTGAAGGAACCATGGGAGAAATGCTGGGAATCAAGCCGATAATAGGCATCAATGACAATGGAGTCTACTATACCATATCAAAGGTCAGAGGCAGAAAAAGGTCTATAAACAAGATGTTCGAACTCATGAAGGCGAAATACGCCGGAAAGTCCTTCAATCTTGCAGTAATAAGCGCCGACGCAGATGAAGAAGCATTGAAGCTCATGGATAAAATTCGAGAAATAGGCAAAGTCGAGGAAAGTTTTTTTGCTCAGCTTGGACCTGTAATGGGAGTTTATACAGGTCCTGGACTGATAGGCATCGTTGCCTACGAAGTATGAAGAAATGGGCCCGGGCAGGTTGTTTGCCCGGAATTTCTTTAATCTTTATTAGAGCTTGCCTTGGCGGCAATGGAAGCATCATGTTCATGGAGGAATGATTATGAAAAAAACAGATTTTTATATGAAGAGCGCCATTGAAATTTTCGAAATTCTAGAAACCGCATCCGGCGGACTCGATTCAAAGGATGCTTCCGAAAGGCTTGAGAGGTTCGGAAAGAATGAACTTACGGCAAAGTCAAGAATACCCAAATGGCTCATGTTCCTTTACCAGTTCAAGGATGTGCTGGTGATTCTATTGATGGTTGCGGCCTTCATGTCGGTCCTGATAGGAAATTTCAACGATGCGGTCATAATGGGAATAATCGTCTTGGTCAACGCTTTCATAGGCTATGTTCAGGAAAACAAGGCTGAAAACATAATGGATTCCCTCAAAAAACTGGTCCAATCGCCGTCGAAAGCATACAGGGACGGGGAGCTCAAGGAAATCCCGCAGTCGGAGCTGGTCCCCGGAGACATTATATACATGGAGGAAGGGGACAAGATTCCTGCCGACATACGCATAATGGAAGCCTTCAACTTCAGGACAAATGATTTTTCCCTGACAGGAGAGTCCATGCCCCAGGAAAAAAATTCGGACACCATAAAAAAACAGGCGGTACTTGCAGACAGGGACAACATGGCATACCTGGGCACAACGGCAGCTTCGGGTAACGCAAAAGGAATAGTTGTCGCGACCGGAATGGAAACGGAACTCGGCAAAATTGCCGACATGACCCAGGAGGAAGACACTTCATCATCCCCTCTGCAATTGGAGATGAGGGTCATAGCAAACAGGATAGCCATTTTCGCTGTCTTCATAGGCTTGGTGCTGTTCGGCATAAGCATAAGCCAGGGCTTGGGAATGAATTTTGCGCTCGTTTACGGGCTCGGAATAGCCGTTGCTGTGGTCCCTCAGGCCTTGCCCATGCAGGTTACGGTTGCACTCTCAAACGGAGTTGGCCGCTTGGCCGCTAAAAACGCAGTAATAAGGAAGCTTTCGTCGGTTGAGACACTAGGCTCCACAAACGTTATTTCCACTGACAAAACCGGCACTCTCACCAAAAATGAGATGACTGTCAAAAATCTTTGGTTTGATGGAAAGGAGTACGAGCTTACGGGCATAGGCTACGAGCCCAAGGGCGGCATAAAGGATTCCGAGGGGAGAGAACTGACCAAAGACCAAATAGGCGAGATAGAAATAATGCTCGATGCCGCAACGATGGCCTCGAATGCGGAAATACACCAGCCCGACGAGAACCACCCGGGATGGTATGCCATAGGAGACCCCACCGAAGCCGCGATGGTAGCGGCCTCAACCAAGCTTGGCACCAGGTCCCCCAATGAGGACGAGGAAAACCCCGAGCTTCACGAGTTCAGCTTCGATTCCGTCAGAAAACGGATGAGCTCGGTAAGGCAATTCGGGGACAGGAAAGTTCTCACGATGAAGGGAGCCATGGACAGCGTGCTCGATGTAAGCAAGTCCATATACAGAGACGGTCAGTCTGTTCCAATAAGTGAAGCCGACATTGAGGAGCTAAAAAGGCTAAACGTCGAGTATTCCCAAAAGGCGATGAGGGTCCTTGCCATAGCTTACAGAGAACTTGGGGAAGATGAAAAAGACTATGTCATTGAAGACATAGAACGGAATGTAGTGTTCCTGGGCTTGATGGCCATGACCGATCCTCCCAAGGAGGGTGTTCGGGAAGCAATGGAGAAAGCCCACGAGGCACATATTCGAACATTCATAATGACCGGCGACCATGCCATAACAGCCCAGGCCATAGGCGACCAGATCGCGCTTTCAAAGGACGGAAGCCCTGTTGAAGTCGTCACGGGGCAGGAACTCGACCAAATGGACGACGATGAGCTTAAAAAGCTGATGGAGAAAAGCGAATCGCTCATATTTTCAAGGGTCTCTCCGGAGAACAAGCTCAGGATTGTCAAAATCCTTAAGAGCCAGGATCAGATAGTGGCTGTTACCGGAGACGGAGTCAACGACGCCCCGGCCCTTAAAAGTGCGCACATAGGTGTAGCCATGGGAGGGATAGGAACCGATGTGTCCAAGGAGGCGGCGGAGCTTATTCTTCTGGACGACAGCTATTCGACCATGGTATACGCAATAAGGGAAGGCCGCACAATATACAACAATCTCAAGAAGACTATATTGGCGTCGCTGACGAGCAACGGGGCGGAATTGTCGGTGGTTCTTTTGGGACTCATGGGAGTTGCCTTTTTCGGGTGGCCCATACCGATACTCGCAATCCAAATATTGGCCATAGACCTCCTGGCGGAGATTTTGCCTCTGACGGCCCTGACATTCGATCCGGGTTCGGAGGACATAATGACTTCTCCGCCCAGAAGCCGCAAGGACCACATACTCAGCAAGGATTCGATGGCGGAAATACTTTTTCTTGGATTTGTGATGGGGCTCTTGGCCTTCATAAACTTCGGTCTTTTCATAAAGAGGACGGGAGTGGCAATGACGCCTCAACACGCGCTTTATGCAAGGGCTACAACCCTGAGCTACGCTACCATAGTGTCGTGCCAGTTCATGAACGTGCTTTCAAGAAGGTACACATACGACAGTTTTTTCAGCCGCACATTCTTCACCAACAAAAAAATACTCCTTTCGGTCGTGCTTTCAATAGGGCTTACCCTGTTGGCCATATACACACCGCTGATAAACTCTTTCATCGGTTTCGCACCGCTTTCGGGATTGGACTGGGGATTCGTAGCCGCAGCCTCGTTGATTTTCCTTTCATTCCACGAAGCGATAAAGGCATTCAAACGAAGCCGCCGAATTGCTCGGGATACCGAATAGAAAAAAGCAGAATAAAACGTATTTTTAAAGATGCCCTGCGGATTTTTACCGCGGGGCATCTTTGATAAAAAAGGAAAAAAAGAAAAAAAGGAGAATGAATAAGGCAGGGGGTGCTTTGCGCATGAGAAGATTCAAAATCATTGGCGAAAACGGGTTTGCAATAGTCTGCAGGGCTTGGGAGAAGGGAGGCGCAGCTCCGACTGCCATTTTGCAGATTGTGCATGGGATGGCCGAACATGGAGGACGTTACGGGGGTCTTGCCGAATTCCTGCTCCAAAGGGGTATATTCACATTTGCATCTGACCACAGGGGGCATGGCCTTACTGCGACG
>PKTO01000065.1 GCA_002869095.1 Clostridiales bacterium | reverse complement strand
GCTCTCGGGATCGAAAATATCCTGCGAAACGCCATTGAATATTCCGCTGCCTGCAGCGATGGCCACATAAGGCGATGCCCAGTGGCCCTGCATGTCGATAAACCCATTTGGATTTGCCGATTCGTTCTCCTTTTTCATTGCGTAGGCCAGCATCTTGACAAACTCGCCCCGCTTGACCGGCGCGTCCGGCCGAAACGTCCCGTCGGGATATCCCGAAAGCACTCCATCCTCAACCAGCCTGCTTATGGACTGGTATCCCATGCTTTCCCGGTCAATGTCCGACAGGCTGTTTTTCGCCTTGAACCCGTCGAAAACGGTAAGGCGGTTTTCAATCTCAGCCTCAGCCCATGTGCCGTGCCAGGTCGCCATGTAGTTGCCTGAGCTCATAGTCCTGAGATGGAGATACTTGCCGCTGTCAAGCCTGTAGCCTTTAAGCCTCTGCCTCAATTCGTACGGAATCGACTGTCCGGTCTGCTTTCTTGCGATTATTTCCCATGCAAGGCCCTCCGCCGTTTCCCTGTCCGAATTGTTGGAAGCGACAAAATCCAAAGCCCTCTCGATTGCAAGGCCCCCGCCTTCCATGTCCATCAAGTCGAGCGCCGCAACAGCCATTGCCGTCAAGTCGCCGTCAGAAGACTTCATGCCTGCAAAAACAGGAAATCCGCCGTCATCGTTCTGATGATTCAGAAGCCATTTCTGGGCCTTTTGTTTGTCGTACGAATCGTATCCCGCGCTCTCGAGCGCAATTATCCCCCAAATATGCGAGTTTATGAGCTCTTCGCCGGTTCCGTCCGAATAGTCGGCGAACTTGCCGCTTTCCGTCTGGCTTCCGGCTATCAGCGAAAGCTCTTCCGAAACATCGAGTCCCAGCGCCAGTGCTCCTATGACATATGCTTCATGGTCGGTTGTGATATTTGAGCCCGTTACAGAACCAAGCTCAAGACCTTCCATATCCTCCCCGGATGCATGAAGCGCGAGCATTCCCCACTCGTCAAGCTCATAGTCCATAAGAGGACTGCATGCACTTTCCTCTGCCCATGCAAAGCCCGAAAATAAAAAACATGCCGCCAATGCAATTATCGATGCTCTGATTCTTTTTCTCATTCCGCCACATCCTTATATGAAGATTCGTCAATCCTGTCGTAGGTGAGTTTATCCTTGTATCTTCCGAGAATATTGGCAAGGTCCTTTCCGAAAAGGAATGCGAAAACCCCATTCCCGGCCGCATGAAGCATGTCGAAATAGAAGGACGCCGCGTAAACCGCCACAAAACTGCGAAGGTTCAAAGGATAGATGAAGAAAAGCCAATGCCAGAGGTTCATCAGCCAGTCAAACAGAAAGCCCCACACGAAAGCGTAAACCGTGAAGATTATTCTGTTCTTGTGTATCCCGCTTTCCCCGAGCAGTCCCGACACGAATCCCGCCAGTCCCCATGCAAGCATCTGCCATGGCGTCCACGGTCCGTGCCCAAGAAAATTGTTTGAAAGAAAAGCCGCCAAGGCTCCTGTCATGAACCCGAAACTGGGTCCGAACACGAAACCCGATGTCATTACAATGAAAGTTGTCGGTTGTATGTTTGGAAGGGCCGCAAAAAATATCCTCGAAACCGCAGCCAGCGCCGACAGGGTTGAGACCAAAGCGATTTCCCTCACATTAGTCTTTCTGTTTTCATAAAGCCAGAGTATCAATGCCATCATTCCTAGAAGCAGGGCCGCCAATGCTATTCCCAAGTTCATGGCCCGTCACGCCCCTTTTCGGTGCAGATGCACTCTGCCTCGCCAATCTTAAGGGGGCTTGCCATTCCGTGAAACATGCGGTTTATATCAGTCGTGAAATGAAGCCCTCCCGACAAGATTTCCCTTGTCGATCCGTACTGGGCTATTTGGCCGTCAAACATTATTACCGACCTGTCGCAGACCTCGGCCACGAATTCCATGTCATGAGTCACAAGGACGATGGTTTTTCCCTTTTCCTTCAGACTCCTCAGGTAAGCCGCCAAGCGCATTTTATAGCCTTTGTTGAGACCCCTGGTAGGCTCGTCCAAAAGAAGTATTTGAGGCTTCATGGCCAAAACCGAAGCGAGAGCCACTCTTTGCCTTTCTCCTCCCGACAAGTCCCTGGGATTCACGTTCCTTTTCGATTCTATGTCCAAGTCTCCCAAAATTTCCTCGATCAAATCGCAATCGATCTTCTGGAAGTTCTTTTGGGTAAATAGCAGTTCCTCGTAAACCGTGTCGTTGAACAGATAGTCATTTGGCTCCTGCGAAAGATATCCTACCGCTCCGTACGCTTCCGCCTTCCCCTTGCATGGCTTGAGGAGACCCGCCATTATTCGCAGGGCTGTGGATTTCCCGGCTCCATTGGCTCCTATTATCCCCAGTGTCTCGCCTTTGCCAACATCCAGTGTTACCGAATCGAGCGCCATTGTCCCATCGTCGAATGAAAAATCGACCTTTTCCAAGGCCACTGCCTTGTCGGCGGTTTTATCGAGGGATGTTTCCAAAACTTCTTTTGAAACATCATAGCACCTGTTGATGAGCTCTCTGCCCTGCTTTACAGTCAGTGGCAAGGTATTTGCTTCCAATCTCCAAAACAGCTCCGTCACGGGAGGCAGAAAATTGCAGTCATGATTGCCAACCCACTTTACATATTCAGCCGGCTTTCCGGAAAAAGCTATTTCCCCATTGTCCAGAAACACAACCCGGTCCGCGTAGCTGAGGCATTTTTCGGTCCTTTGTTCCACAAGCACTATGGTAAAGCCCAAGTCGTCATTGAGTTTTTTGAGCAGATGCATTATTTCGTCAGCTGCCATGGGGTCAAGCTGGGAAACCGGCTCGTCAAGCACGAGAAATCTGTTCCTGAGAGCCAAAGCGGCAGCAATTGCAACCTTCTGTTTCTCCCCGCCCGAAAGTTCATATGTCTTTTTATCCTTGAGGTGCCAAATTCCCAACAGGCTGAGAACCTCAAGAACCTGCTTCCTCATGAGATTTCTTTCGACTCCCCTGTTCTCCAGCGGAAAAGCGACTTCCCTCTCCACCGTCTCCATTACAAGCTGCTTTTCAGGGTCTTGAAACACCATTCCTATGTCTCTTGAGCCTTTTACCTCGCCTTCAATCTTCCCTCCGTAAAATTCCGGTGCCAAACGCGAGATTATCCTGGCAAGGGTTGATTTCCCTGAACCGGAAGCTCCTGCAACAACAAGAAATTCGCCGTCGCTTATTTTAACGTCCAGTTGTGAAAGTGCCGGCTTATCCTTTTGGGGATAGTAATATGTCAAATTTTCCATTCTGAAAACTTCCAAGCCGAGCACCTCCTTGTCGTTTCAATCAATATTGCCAGACTTGCCGCATGAATCGCAAAATATGCGGCGCTGAAATCGCTTTTAGGCGAAATGGACGGGAAAAAGTCGAACCCCAGCCAACCCTTCGAAAAGCCCAAGACAATCACGAATATGTAGATGCACAATACAGCCATGTGAATGCGGTCCTTGCCGGTCATCCTTATTTCCCTGTAAAAGCTTCTGTTGCCATTTCCGTAGCCCCTGGAATAAAGAGCCTCGGCACGGTTGACCGATCCTTCAAGCGAACTTATCAGGACCACTTTTATCATGGGATAATACGCCTTTGTCCTTTTAACCAAGCCACCCGATTTCAAATCCAGACCCCTCATAGCCATCACTTCGCTTACTCTCTGTATCTCAACCCTTAGCCTGTGTATCATGTTCACGGTCATGCTCATCGTCAGCACAAGCTTGTTCATGTATCGCGACAAGTAGCCGAAGAAATCGTCCCTGTCTATGGAAAGCCCGAAAAGCTTTATCACGAGAACCATGGAAAAAAGCCTCAGGACCATGAGTCCCGCAAAGGCGAGCGATTCAACCGTTATCCTTATCCTCCCCACAAGAGGAAGAACAGTGCGGTACAATACTGTGTCGCCCTGAGTTGAAACAAGCGGATTGATGATGATAATCATGATTCCCGTCGCTATCCAAAACCTGAGCAAGCCCTTAAGCTCCCCAGCCCCGCCAAAGGCGGCGACGGAAAATGACAGAACCGATACAAGCAAAGCGGAATGGGCAGGATGGCTGACCAGAAGCGCGGCCGCAATCAAAACCGCAATCAAAACCATTGCGTTGGCAGGATGCAGTTTATGGCACATAGCAGACACCTTCCTCAGTCACCGCAATGCCGAAGGCTCCCTTCACCGACCCGCCGTCCAGGAGTGCATTCACAGCCTTTTCTACCATTCCGGAGTCATTCCCTATTATCAAAAGAATCGAAGCCTCAGAACCGTAGGACTTCTGCATCGATGCGACGATAGCTCCTTTTCCGCTTGTTGCGGACACTTGGCCATTGTTGTCGTAGAGAATGAGTCCTTTTTCATTGAAAATCGAATAAATGCCCGCCTTGCCGCGGTTTTCAAAAGCATCCTTTATGAATTCGTTTTTATTCGCGTCTTCCCACGAACCTACGAACAGAGCATCTTTTTCAAGGTCCTCCATGTCAAGCGATTCGATATTCGATTCAGCGATGTATGCTCCTATTTCTTCGACAGCTTCCCTTATTCTGCCCGCATCTTCTTCAAAACCGGGTCCGAACGCCATTTCAACCTTTCTTCCGCCAAGCCTTTGCGGCCATGCGTTTATTCGGGTCTTGACATACATGTCTCCGCCCCAGTCGTGATAATCCCACGATAAAGTGTTTGCATCCTCGCACATGTATTGGTCCGCTCCGATCTCCGCCATCACACCGTCGACATAATAGAACCAGTCGTTTTTTGTTCCCATCTTTTGACTGTTTCCGCTCCCTGTGTATCCGGACTTCAAACCGTCGATGGCATTCACAAACCCGCCTCCGTAAGCAGTCTCAACATCGAAGTTGTCCTGCATAAGGTCCATCACCGTATCTCCGCCGGATATGGCGACAGTCTTCTCTGCGACAATTTCACGTCCATAGTTCCTTGTAACCAGAATCCTGATTTGCCGGTTTTCCGGCTGAAAACTTTCATTTTCCGCGCATCCCGACAAAAGGACCATGATGGCCAAAGCCGCCGCTATCATTTTTTTTCTCATTTTCATTCCTCCAAAAAACAATAAACTCCCTCCGTTTTGGAGAGAGCTTCATACAGTTCTTGCCTTGTTGGATAAAAAAATCGCATTTTGACCAAGATCCGTATTTTTTCAATCCCTCAGAGCCGGAGCAGATTTGAAAAACACTCAGTCAGGTCTTCTGGCTTCCGGATCATCTGTAAAACCAAACCTTCCCATACGTTCGAGTACAGTGGCAATTTTTGGTTTGCATCCCCGGTTACAGCTGCGACTACAGCAAGGGCTTTTCACCCTTTTCCCTTAAGCAAAGCGTTTTTTTGTTTTATTCCATGCACAGTATATCATGCCGCCCCCCATATATCAATGAAGGACGGCAATAAATACCTGTAGACAATCAAATTGCCTCTGCACCCCTTGAAAGCGCGATTCGGTTCATTTCAAGAAGCTCCGGCTTGTTTGCCAATTTTTCATGCAGCACAGCCTCAAGCGCGCTGCCGCTCAAGAGCCCGGCCTTTGCCATGTATGCTCCCAGCATCACTATGTTTGCCACCTTCTTAGAGCCTATCCCGTATGCTATGTCGTCCGCAGGAACATAAAAAGCCATTGCCCCGCATGATGTTTTTCTCGAAGTGATGCTGCTGTTTATAAAAATCAGGCCGTCTTCCTTTACCATTCCCTCAAACCTTTCAAGTGAAGGCTCGTTCATCGC
>PKTO01000279.1 GCA_002869095.1 Clostridiales bacterium | reverse complement strand
TGGCTGACTTCCATGGCGATGTATGGTCGGAGGAAGGAGCCATACCTCTCAAGTACAGGCACCTCATGTCATTGGCTACTGCGGTTTTCGAAGGAAACGACAAGCGGTCCCGGCTCGAGATTGTCAAGGCGATGAATGTAGGCGCGACCAGAGAGGAATTAATGGAGGTTTTCAAGCAGCAGGTGTGGATGAAAGGCTCGCCTGTATTGGTGCAGATAGCCCCATTGATTGAAATGATCGACCAGAAACTCGGTATTAAAAAAACAGACCTGTAATGGTCTGTTTGCTTTATTTCAATATATTCAAAAACTCTATCCCAAGCCTCACGCCGAAGAATACCAGCATGGCACCGCAAAGCACATTTATTGTTTTGAGCACCTTTTCCGTCATGAATCGTTTCAAGTAGTAGACCCCGTACGCCAGTCCGAAGAACCACGTTACAGATGCGATTGCAACCCCTGCTATGAAAAAAGGCGATTCCGCGGGCGAGAGCAGGGCCTTGAAGCCTCCCAGCAGAAAGGTCCCGTCAACCAAGGCCTGGGGGTTCAGCCATGTGACTGCGAAAAGCATTGCCGCCAGCTTGCCGATTCCCAATTCATCTTCAATTTCTCCCACCGGTGAAACCTTTGTGAAAATCAATTTAAATCCCATAAGCAGTATGACTGCGCTTCCTATTCCCATCACTATTGTCTTGAAATATGCAAAACTTTCCAAAATAAAACCTATGCCAAAAAAACACGCCATCGCAAGAAGCACATCCAAAATTGAAGCTATGAGGGCTATCTGAAAAATCCGTCTGCCCGTGCTTTTGCTTGCGGTGTTTATGACATAAGTGTTCTGCATTCCTATCGGGACCAGATAGGCAAGTCCAAGCATATATCCCTGAAAAATTATTTTAGTCATTTGGCACTTCCGTTTCTGTTTTGAATAATTTGCTTAAGCGGCTCGTCGGCAGGCGCCATGACATAGTCGTTCAAGTCATCCATGGATACCCATTCACACATATCATGATCGGAAAGCTTTATTTGGCCTTCGACAATCCTTGCATAATGCGCAATGAGCCGAACTGAAAATTCATCATAATGGTGGACGTTCTCACCCAAAAGACCTTCGGGCTCCACCCTTACACCCATTTCCTCCATCAGCTCCCGCTCGATTGCCTCGGCAGCCGTCTCGCCCTGCTCTATCTTGCCGCCGGGAAATTCCCACATGCCTTCAAGAGGCAGGCCCTTTCTTTTGCGGGCTATGAATATTCTATCCTTTTCATCCACTATGACTGCGGCGGCGACATCTATCATCCTGTTCATCCCCTCAGTGTGGCTATGAGTCTTTTTGGCTCATCCATCAAGTCAAAAAAACACTCTATGCTTTTCAGCACAACATCACTGTTCATAATCGCCTTTGCCGAGGCCCCTTCCGGGCCCGCTATGCAGAATCCCAATGCGGCGGCTTTCATCATCAGCCTGTCATTGAAGCCGTTTCCTACTGCAATAGTTTCCCCTGCTCCCAATGCCTGGACCAGGCTCTCCTTGTCCTTTGAGCCGTTTTCCCGGGAAATAATGCCCACCTCGACAGACGAGCCATCAAACATCTTTTCTACGGTTCCGTAGGTGTCTGCTGTAACTACATATATGTCAAACTCAGCCGAAAGTTCCTCAAGCTTCCTGAGGATTTCCGGTTTGACGATTCCGTCTTCCGCCAAAGTCCCGTTATAGTCAAATACCAGATTCTTTATATTGTATGTTCCATATTCGGGTATTTCAAATTTCATTTTCCTTCCCCCTCCATATTTGCAATTATATCAGATTTTCTGCCAATAAAAAGCGGTCCTCCGTGAAGAGGACCGCTTTTGTTGATAGCTTTCTGTTATTTCATTTCAGCCAAACGCTTGTAGCTGTTGTATCTGCTCTTGGCATCCTTCTCTGCCTTGACAAACAATTCTTTTGCCAGTTCAGGGAATGCGAACTCGAGAGATGTGTACCTGACCTCGCCCTTGATGAAGTCTTGGAAGGATTCTGTAGGCTCTTTGGAATCAAGAACGAACGGATTCTTGCCTTCTTCTTCAAGAAGCGGATTGAATCTCCACATGTGCCAGTAACCAGCATCTACTGCTTTTTTCTCCTGCTCTTGGGACTTGCCCATGCCGGCTTTGATGCCGTGGTTGATGCAAGGAGCATAAGCTATGATGAGGGACGGTCCCTTGTAGCTTTCAGCTTCTACGAGCGCCTTCATGAATTGGTTCTTGTTGGCTCCCATTGCAACCTGTGCAACATATACATAGCCGTAGTTTGTAGCCATAAGGCCGAGGTCTTTCTTCTTGACTCTCTTTCCGGAAGCCGCAAATTTTGCAACCGCTGCGGTAGGAGTAGCTTTTGAAGACTGTCCGCCTGTGTTTGAGTAAACTTCTGTGTCGAATACGAATACATTGATGTCTTCGCCGGAAGCGAGAACATGGTCGAGTCCTCCGTAACCGATGTCATAAGCCCATCCGTCGCCGCCGAAGATCCAAACGGATTTCTTGACGAGGAAGTCTTTCTTTTCTTCTATTTCAGCAAGCATTGCATTTGCTTCGGCATTTCCGATGTCTTTTCCGAAGAGGTCCATGACTGCTTTGGAAACGGCTTTTGTCTTGTCTCCGTCTTCCTTGGCTTCAAGCCATGCGGCGAATGCTGCTTTTGCTTCTTCTGTGATTCCCATTTCCATTGCCTCGGTCATAAGAACGGCCAATCTGTCTCTCATTTGGTTTGTTGCAAGAGCCATTCCGTATCCATACTCGGCATTGTCCTCGAAGAGGGAGTTTGCCCAAGCCGGTCCTTTGCCTTCGGCGTTTACAGTGTAAGGAGTAGAAGGTGCTGATCCACCCCAGATTGACGAGCAACCTGTTGCGTTTGCTATTAACATTCTGTCGCCATAAAGCTGAGTTACAACTTTTGCGTAAGGAGTTTCTCCGCAACCTGCGCAAGCGCCTGAGAATTCGAACAGAGGCTGTGCGAACTGGCTGCCTTTTACAGTTGTATGTGCCATTTTGTCGTCTTTGACAGGAAGGCTGACAGCGTAATCCCAATTTGGAACTTCAACGTCTGTTTGAGTTCCGATAGGCTTCATTTCAAGAGCGTTTACAGGGCAGATGTCGGCGCAGTTGCCGCAGCCTGTACAGTCAAGAGTTGAAACTTGGATTTTGTACTGAAGTCCTTCGAGTCCTTTGCCCATTGCTTTCTTGGTAGCGAAGCCTTCCGGAGCTGCAGCGGCTTCCTCTTCTGTGAGAAGGAAAGGCCTTATGGCAGCGTGCGGGCAAACGAATGAACATTGGTTGCATTGGATACACTTGTCAGTAAGCCACTCGGGAACGTTAACGGCGATTCCGCGTTTCTCATAAGCTGCTGTTCCGGCAGGGAATGATCCGTCTTCTCTTCCTGCGAAAGCGCTTACTGGAAGCTCGTCTCCCTTTTGAGCTGCGATAGGCTCCATAACCTTTGTTATGAATTCGGGTGCGTCTGTTGCAACAGCGGCAATCTTCTCAACTGCCAAGTCTTTCCATGCAGCTGGAACTTCAATTTTTACAAGCTTGTTGGCTCCGGCTTCAACTGCTTCGTAGTTCATTGAAACAATCTTTTCGCCTTTCTTTCCGTAGGATTTCTTGATTGCGTCCTTGAGGTATCCGATTGCTTCTTCAACTTCGATTACCTTGGCAAGCTTGAAGAATGCGGATTGCATGATCATGTTGATTCTGCTTCCCAGTCCTATTTCTTCAGCTATGTTTGTAGCGTTAATTGTATAGAAGTTTATGTCGTTTTCAGCGATGTATTTCTTGATTCCGGATGGGAGATGAGCTTCAAGCTCTTCTGCTGTCCATATTGTATTGAGGACGAATGTTCCACCCTTCTTGAGTCCTTTTACCAGGTCGTACTTGTCAACATAAGACTGGTTGTGGCAAGCCACATAGTCGGCTACATTGATTAGGTAAGTCGAACGGATCGGAGTCTTTCCGAAACGAAGGTGGGAAACAGTGATTCCGCCTGACTTCTTGGAGTCGTAGGAGAAGTATCCCTGTGCGTACATGTCTGTGTGGTCGCCGATGATCTTGATGGCGTTTTTGTTGGCTCCGACTGTACCGTCTGAACCAAGACCCCAGAACTTGCAACGGATTGTTCCTTCCGTTTCTGTGTCAATTTCTTCTTTGATTTCAAGAGATGTGAATGTTACATCGTCGTTGATTCCGATTGTGAACTGGTTTTTCTTTTCGCCGTTCATATTGTCGAAAACAGCCTTGAGTTGTGACGGAAGAGTGTCTTTCGATCCAAGTCCGTATCTTCCACCGAGGATTACAGGAGCGTTGTCCTTTTCGTAGTACATGTTTCTGAAGTCCAGGTAGAGAGGGTCTCCCATTGCTCCCGGCTCTTTTGTTCTGTCAAGAACTGTGATCGATTTTACGGTTTCAGGCATTACGTCCATGAAATATTTTTCTGTGAAAGGTCTGTAGAGATGAACCTTGATCAGGCCGACTTTTTCGCCCTTTGCAACAAGGTAGTCTACAGTTTCCTCTGCAGCTTCAGTCACGGAACCCATTGCAACGATTACCCGTTCTGCGTCAGGCGCGCCGTAATAGTTGAAAGGCTTGTACTCTCTGCCTGTAACTTCGCTGATTTGCTTCATGTAGTCTGCTACTATTTCAGGAAGCGCGTCGTAGAATTTGTTTGCCGACTCTTTTGCCTGGAAGTAGATGTCCGGGTTTTGTGCAGTACCTTTTGTTACCGGATGCTCCGGATTGAGTGCGTTCTGTCTGAATTTCTTGACTGCGTCCATGTCGACCATGTCTTTGTATACTTCATAGTCGATGAGTTCAACCTTCTGAATCTCGTGCGAGGACCTGAATCCGTCGAAGAAATGCACGAAGGGAAGGCTTCCCTTGATTGCGCTGAGGTGCGCAACTCCGCCCAAGTCGATGATTTCCTGGATGCTGCCTGATGCGATCATTCCGAATCCTGTCTGCCTTGCAGCCATTACGTCAGAATGGTCTCCGAAGATTGAAAGCGCGTGGCCTGCAACCGCTCTTGCACTTACATGGAAAACGCCCGGAAGAAGTTCGCCGGAAATTTTGTACATGTTGGGAATCATAAGCAGAAGACCTTGTGATGCGGTGAATGTGCTTGTGAGCGCTCCGGCGGTCAAAGAACCGTGAACCGCTCCTGATGCTCCGGCTTCCGATTGAAGCTCAGAAACCTTTACTTCCTGTCCGAAAATGTTCTTGCGGCCGTTGGCGGACCAAGCATCTATGTATTCCGCCATTGGTGATGATGGAGTGATCGGGAAGATCGCGGCTACGTCAGTGAACGCATATGCTACGTGCGCTGCAGCCGTATTTCCATCCATTGTCTTGAAAACTTTGTTGCTCATTGAAATACACCCCCATGTGTTTTTGAATGTTTTTAAACGCGCATGCTAACATTAGTATAGTATACAATATACCTATAGTCAACGTTACCTTTTTAACAATAATCATTTTTGGCGCCATGCCATTATTTTGCAAAAATAAACAGCTCTTCCGGTGTTTCCATGTCGGCCGGTTGGGTGTTCTTGCTGTGGTGGCAAGTCGAAAAGCCAAACAATATGCCGTAGCGCTTCAATGTATCCATTCCTACAACCCTTTTTCATTGACGCAAGTGTCGATATAAAAAGACGAAAAAGGAACGGCCATGCCGTCCCCCGGTTTCTTATCATGGAACATACTGCTCTGTTATGCTTTCCACATATCTGCCTTTTTTTACAATCCAAAACGGAGGAGTAAAACCGCCTTCATATGAGTTAATGTAAT
>PKTO01000342.1 GCA_002869095.1 Clostridiales bacterium | reverse complement strand
TTATTGGAAAGCTGTCGTTTATCAAATTGACCATAAGATTGACATAGCCTGTATTGGGATAGGGTCCAAAGTACCTGGCACCGTCTTTTTTCACATTCCTCGTTTTTATTACCCTGGGATATTCTTCATCCAGTGTCACTTTTATATAAGGATATGACTTGTCATCCCGCAGCATTATATTGTATGGAGGCTTTTCCTCCTTTATGAAGTTGAGTTCAAGCACAAGCGCCTCAACTTCGCTGTCGGTTATGATGTACTCTATGTCTCTTACGTGTCCCATCATGGCCTTTACCTTGGGCTCGAGACGTCCACCGTTGACATACTGTTTCAGGCGCTTTTTGAGCGATTTCGCTTTTCCCACATATATGATTCTTCCATTTGAGTTTTTCATCAAGTAAACGCCGGGCTCAAGGGGAGCTTTATTTGCAATTGTTTTCAAAGTTTCCACATTAATCACCGCTTTGCTTTCAATTAATTCATTTATGTGTTAGAATTACCTAAACTATTATTATTACTTAGGAGAGTGATTTAGGCTATGACCAGCGACAAGCCCCCTTTACCGAGGCTTAAGGCCTTTGGGGCCAGCATATTGGTATTGCTAATCGTTTATTTTTTACAATTTATCACATCGAAGGTTCTTATGGGCGGCAATAGTCTCCTTATGCAATTTGTTTCGTTGCGTCTATAGAATTTCAATCACTCCCGAACCCTTTAAGGGTTCTTTTTATTTTTCCTGCAATACTTTACTCAAATACTGCCCGGTGTAGGAATTTTCACACAGGGCTATCTCTTCAGGCGTTCCCTGGGCTATGACTCTTCCACCCCTGTGTCCGCCCTCCGGGCCAAGGTCTATAATATAATCGGCGGATTTTATCACATCGAAATTATGCTCGATTATTATTACCGTATTTCCTGATTTTACCAATTTTTCGATTACGCTTATCAACTTGTGGACATCTGCCATGTGCAAACCGGTAGTTGGCTCGTCAAGTATATAAAGGGTTCTTCCTGTTGCTCGCTTGCTCAATTCCGACGCAAGCTTAATCCTTTGCGCCTCCCCTCCCGAAAGCTGGGTCGAAGGCTGGCCAAGCCTTATATAGCCGAGCCCCACATCATTCAAAGTTTTCAGTTTCCTTTGTATCTTGGGTATGTTTTCAAAAAATCGAAGAGCTTCTTCAACGGTCATGTCGAGAACTTCCGAAATATTCCTGCCCTTGTACTTTACTTCAAGAGTCTCCCTGTTGTACCTCTTTCCCTTGCATACATCGCACTCTACGTATACATCAGGAAGAAAGTGCATCTCTATCTTTATGATGCCGTCGCCCTTGCATGCTTCGCACCTGCCGCCTTTTACATTGAAGCTGAACCTGCCTTTCTTGTACCCCCGCATTTTCGAGTCGGGCAAGCTGGCGAATATGTCGCGTATAGGATCGAATACACCTGTATAAGTAGCCGGGTTCGACCTCGGTGTCCTCCCTATTGGAGACTGGTCGATGTCTATAACCTTGTCTATGAACTCCAATCCCGATATTCCTTCGTGTTTTCCAGGCTTCTTTTTGGCCCTGTGTATCTTTGCCGCTGCGCTCTTGTACAATATTTCGTTTATGAGACTGCTTTTGCCTGAGCCCGAGACACCCGTTACGCATGTGAAGACTTTCAGGGGGAATTTGACATCGATGTTCTTAAGATTGTTTTCTTCCGCGCCATTGATTTCTATGAAATGCCCGTCTGCGGGGCGCCTTTTTTTGGGGATGTCGATTTTCTTGGCCCCGCTCAGATATTGGCCGGTTATGGAATCTTCATTTTTTATTATCTCATCCGGAGTTCCCTCAGCCATGATGTATCCGCCATGCTCTCCCGCTCCCGGGCCTATGTCTATGACATGGTCGGCGAATCTTATTGTTTCTTCATCATGCTCTACTACGATAAGAGTGTTGCCTATATCGGTCAAATCCCTAAGTGTCTTCAGCAGCATTCCATTGTCCTTCTGATGAAGCCCTATGCTTGGTTCGTCTAAAATGTAAAGCACTCCCACCAACCCGGAGCCTATCTGCGTGGCCAAGCGAATCCTTTGGGATTCCCCTCCCGAAAGTGTCCCGGCGGCTCTTGCGAGCGTAAGGTAGTCAAGCCCCACATTTTCCAGAAACTCAAGCCGGTCAAGGATTTCCTTCAGTATCTGCTCCGCTATTTTGCCTTTTTTGGGGTCAAGCTTCAATCCTTTGAAGAAATCCACCGCCTCCCTTATCGAAAAGCGGGTGACTTGGGAAATGTTGAAACCTCCTACAGAAACCGAAAGCGATTCTTTTTTCAATCTGTCGCCATTGCACATGTCGCACTCTATCATGCTCATGTATTCCTCTATTTTCTTTCGCATGTAATCCGAATTGGTTTCTATGTATCGCCTTTCAAGATTTCTTACCATACCCTCAAAAGGCGCTCTGTATTTTCTGAATCCTCCATAACGGCTTTCATATGTGAATTCGATGTTTCGTGATCCGCTTCCATAGAGCAGTTCCTGCACAAACTTGTCCGGAAGCTTGTAAAAAGGCATGTCCATGTCAACCGAATGGTCTTTTGCAAGACTCTCTATCATTTGAACATAGTATGTGCCTTCCCCGCTTGTTGAAATGGGGTCGACCGCGCCTTCTTTTATTGAAAGCTTTTTGTTTGGAACCACAAGATCGGGATCGACCTTGAGTTCGTATCCGATTCCCTTGCATTTGGTGCAGGCTCCGTATGGACTGTTGAAGGAGAACATTCTCGGCTCCATCTCGGCAATTCCCTGTCCATGCTCGGGGCATGAAAATTTGGTGTTGAATGTCATGTCGTCGCCATCGAGCAAATTGATTGCTACTATTCCATCGGCCAGGCCCAATGCCGTTTCCAAAGAATCGCTCAGCCTTGATTCGATTCCTTCCCTTATTACCAGGCGGTCAATTATTATGTCTATTGAATGCTTTTTGTTCTTGTCGAGCTCTATTTCCTCGGAAATTTCAAATATCTGGCCGTCTATCCTTACCCGGACATAGCCTTCTTTTTTGATTTTCTCGATTTCTTTCTTGTGCTCTCCCTTTTTGCCCCTTACTACAGGCGAAAGTATCTGTATTCGAGTGTCTGCCTCAAGAGTCATAATCTTGTCGACTATCTGGTCGACGGTTTGCTGCGAAATCTCAATTCCGCATACGGGACAATGCGGTATTCCTATTCTTGCATAAAGCAGCCTCAAATAGTCGTAGATTTCCGTGACCGTGCCGACGGTGGATCTGGGATTCCTTGATGTTGTCTTTTGGTCGATTGAAATCGCCGGAGACAAACCCTCTATATACTCTACATCGGGTTTCTCCATTTGTCCCAGGAACTGCCTTGCGTAGGCGGAAAGACTCTCCACGTACCTTCTCTGTCCTTCTGCATATATTGTGTCAAAAGCAAGAGAAGATTTTCCCGAACCGCTTAAGCCTGTGATGACTATCAACTTGTCCCTGGGTATTTTTACGTCTATGTTTTTCAGGTTATGTTCTTTTGCGCCTTTTATTTCAATATAATTCTTTGACATTGCCATCCCTCTATTTCTTCAGTTTCTTTTCAAGTTCAACCACGCGATCCCTTATTTCAGCAGCCCTCTCGAATTCAAGCGCTTTGGCAGCCGATTGCATTTCCTTTTTCAAATGGCCTATCATGGAATCCAACTCATCCTTGTTTATCCTGGCTTCCATTTCAAATACAGTTTCCTGGTCAGCCACTTTGGTGGCACCTATCAACTCCCGCACATTTTTTCTGATGGTGCTTGGCGTTATGCCGTGCTTTTCATTGTAGTCGGACTGTATCTTTCTCCTCTTTTCGGTTTCTTTTATCGCCAGGCCCATGGACCTTGTTATTTTATCAGCATACATGATTACAGAACCGTCAACATTCCTCGAAGCACGCCCAATGGTTTGTATGAGCGATGTCTCAGACCTCAGGAATCCTTCCTTGTCGGCATCGAGAATGGCCACAAGAGTGACCTCGGGAAGGTCCAGCCCCTCCCTGAGAAGATTTATACCCACAAGAACGTCAAAAGTGCCGATCCGCAATTCGCGTATTATCTCGATGCGCTCGAGAGTGTCTATGTCGGAATGCATGTACCTTACCTTGATTCCGGTTTCAGCCAGGTATTCGGTGAGCCTCTCGGCCATTTTTTTTGTAAGTGTTGTAACAAGTGTCCTCTGTTTCTTTGCCGCTCTTTTATTGATTTCGCCTATCAAATCGTCTATTTGCCCTTTTACCGGCCTCACGCTGATTTCAGGGTCAATAAGGCCTGTAGGCCTGATTATCTGGTCCACTATGATGCAGCTTTTCTCTCTTTCGTAGGGCCCCGGAGTGGCGCTTACGCAAACGATCTGCTTTGCCAAATTTTCGAATTCGCCGAAATCAAGAGGCCTGTTGTCAAGGGCTGAAGGCAATCGAAAGCCGTAATCGACAAGGTTCTGCTTTCTCGAACGGTCGCCCGCATACATTGCCCTTATCTGAGGCAGCGTTACATGCGATTCATCTACCACAACCAGCATGTCCTCCGGAAAATAATCCATCAGTGTGTATGGCCTCTCGCCCTCCCCCCTGCCGGAAAGATGTCTTGAATAATTTTCGATTCCATTGCAGAATCCTATTTCCCTAAGCATTTCCATGTCATACATGGTTCTCTGGCGAATTCTTTGCGCCTCGACGAATTTCTCTCTGCTTATAAAATATTCATGCCTCTTTTTCAATTCAGCTTCGATCCTTGCAATCGCCTTTTCGATTTTTTCTTTGCTTGTCACATGGTGGGAAGCAGGAAATATTGCGGCATGTTGGCGAATCCCCAAAATTTCCCCCGTGAGAGCGCTGACTTCGGTAATCCTGTCGATTTCATCTCCGAAAAGCTCTATCCTGATTGCTTTTTCGCCAGACGAAGCCGGAAAAACTTCTATCGTGTCTCCCCTGACCCTGAATGTGTTCCTTTCGAAGCTCAGGTCGTTTCTGTCGTATTGTATATCGACAAGCTTCCTGACAATCTCATCCCGGCTCTTCTCCATTCCTGGCCTTACAGACAGAACCATATTGTTGTAGTCGATCGGGTCCCCAAGTCCATATATGCATGAAACGCTTGCAACTATTATTACGTCGCGCCTCTCGGAAAGCGAGGCTGTCGCCGAATGCCTCAGCTTGTCTATTTCGTCGTTTATGTCTGCATCCTTCTCGATGTATGTGTCGCTGTGGGCAACATATGCTTCCGGCTGATAGTAGTCGTAGTAACTGACAAAAAACTCTACAGCGTTTTCCGGAAAGAATTCCTTGAACTCGCTGCATAGCTGGGCCGCCAATGTCTTATTGTGTGCAATGACCAAGGTGGGCCTTTGAATTTTTTCTATCACATTGGCCATGGTGAATGTCTTTCCGGAACCTGTCACGCCCAGAAGAGTCCTGTATTTTTCTTTTGTGGAAAGGCTTTCCACCAATCCTCTTATAGCCTTTGGCTGATCTCCCTTGGGAGAATAGTCCGATACTATCTTGAAGCGATCCATTCATTCACCCCCTATAAAAAACGGCAGAAAATGTCTCTATACCCGGGACACCTTCTGCCGCAAAGTCCTCATAATCATTAGAGTTCCAATTTCTTCGCCTCCAGGCGCTTGTTTACGAATCGATTGAAAAACTCTATTATGACAGCCGCGAAAGGAGCTCCCAAAAGCATGCCCATCACGCCAAACAACTTTCCACCGACAATGATAGCCAGAATTATCCAAAACGGCTTCAATCCGACCTTCTCTCCAAGTATTTTGGGACCGAGATAAAGACCGTCAAATTGCTGAAGGACCAATATGAAGAGC
>PKTO01000341.1 GCA_002869095.1 Clostridiales bacterium | reverse complement strand
GCAAGAATGTAATAGACCGAAAGCGCGTGCTTTGCCGTGGGAAGTGAAATCTCCTCGCATACTGCGCCCATCGATTCGTAAAGCTTGGCGCCTTCAAGCACCATGGCCTTAACCTCTTCGGATATTCCCTCTCCGAAGAATTCCTTGGGAATGCCTATCCGCATGCCCTTGACTCCGTCCTTCATTCCCTTTGTGAAATCCTCGGCGGGACGCTTGACGGATGTTGAATCCTTGCTGTCGTGGCCGCTGATCGCTCCCATTATGATTGCGCAGTCCTCTACGTCCTTGCCGAATGGCCCTATCTGGTCGAGGGACGATGCAAAAGCCACCAGCCCGTATCTCGAAACGCGCCCGTAGGTGGGCTTCATTCCCACCAGCCCAGTGAATGCAGCAGGCTGCCTTATGGACCCCCCCGTATCGGAACCGAGTGAATAGAATGCCTCTCCCGCCGCAACGGCGGCAGCCGATCCTCCGCTTGAACCTCCCGGAACTCTTTCTGTGTCCCAGGGGTTTTTTGTGATTTTAAATGCCGAATTCTCTGTCGACGAACCCATGGCGAACTCGTCCATGTTGGTTTTCCCTACCATAACCGCGCCCGATTCCTTAAGCATGCGGGTGACCGTGGCGTCGTATGGGGGAACAAAATTCCCAAGCATCCTTGAGCCGCAGGTAGTCAGTATTCCGTCTGTGCACATGTTGTCCTTCAGCGCCATCGGTATGCCTGCAAGATCCGGAAGGTTCTCTCCCCTCTTCATTGCCTGGTCGAAAGCCGACGCCTGAATCATGGCCTGTTCCTTTGTCAGTGTGATGAAGGCGTCAACCCTGCCCTCGACGGCCCCTATCCTTTTATAGCTTGCTTCCGTCAATTCAACGGATGAAAGCTCTCTTTCCCTGAGTCTGTCCCGCACCCCGTGCGCTGTCATATCGTATGTTTTCATTTCCGCCTCCTAATCAACCATTCTCGGCACTTCGAAACAGCCGCTTCTTTTAGCAGGCGCATTTTGAAGAATTTTGTCCCTGTCCATCGATGGTTCCGATACATCCTCCCTAAAAACGTTCTTGATGTCCAACGCATGGTTGGTTGGCTCGACACCTTCAACATCTACTTCCTCAAGCTTCTCGATGTATCCTATTACCGCCCCAAGTTTTTCCGTGAATCCGATCTTCTCTTTTTCTTCAAACTCAAGGTGGGCCAGCTTTGCAACGTGCTCCACATCCTTAACACTTATTGCCATTCTCTTAATCCTCCTATTCCTCGATCATTGCACCGAAAGCCTTTTCATCGATTATTTCGACTCCCAGTTTCAATGCCTTGTCGTATTTTGATCCCGGCGCTTCCCCGGAAAGAACGTAATCGGTATTTTTGCTGACGCTTGAGGAAACCCTCCCTCCGCGTTCCTCTATGAGCTTCTTGGCTTCGGTTCTTGTATAAGCGCCAAGCGTGCCGGTCAATACAAAGGTTTTCCCCTCAAGGCTTTTGCCTGCAATTTCCACGGCATCCTCCTCTGTGAGTTTAAGCCCCATATCCTTTAGCTTCCCCAAAATTGCGAGGTTGCTATGGTCGTTGAAGAAAGCATGCAGGCTCTCCGCCATCTTGGGCCCTATCTCGGGCACATTGGTCAATTCATCCGGCCCTGCCCCCATCAATGCGTCAACGCTTCTGTAGCGGTCCGCCAGGACCTTGGCGGCCCGGCTTCCTATGTGCCTTATTCCGAGTGCGAAAAGCAGCCTGGACATTCCCCTGCCTTTCGATTCCTCTATGGCCTTCAAAAGATTGTCGGCGGATTTGCTTCCCATCCGCTCCATTTTCAAAAGCTCCTCTTTTTCCAGCTTGTAGAGGTCCGACGGATCGCCTATTAGCCCGCTTTCCATGAGCTGGGTTACTATCGATTCGCCCAGTCCGTCTATGTCCATGGCCCCTTTGGACACGAAATGGATTATTCCCCTGCGGAGCTGGGCAGGGCATCCTGCGTTAACGCATCTGAGGGCAGCCTCGCCCTCGAAACGAACAGTCTTCTCTCCGCAGGAAGGGCATAGCGAAGGGAATTCGAAAGGCTTTTCCACTCCGGTCCTCTTGCCAGTCAGAACCCTCACCACTTCGGGTATTATGTCTCCTGCCTTGTGTATTATTATACTATCATTTATTCGTATGTCTTTTTCTTTTATGAAATCCTCATTGTGAAGTGTCGCCCGGCTCACAACCGACCCGGCAACACGAACGGGCCTGAGCACGGCGGCAGGCGTTATGGCTCCTGTACGCCCCACCTGGACTATTATGTCCAGAACCTCGGTTTCCTTTTCCTCTGCCGGAAACTTGTAGGCTATGGCCCATCTGGGGCTTTTGGATTTTTCTCCAAGCCTTTTTTGCATTTGCAGATCGTCAACTTTTATGACAAGCCCGTCTATGTCGTAGTCGAGCCCGTGCCTCTTTTCGGTCCACTCTTCAGTAAATGATATGACCGACTCTATGCTTTCAAAAGTTTTGTATTCGGAAACCACAAATCCCATGCCGCCCAGGAAATCGAGCGATTCAGTGTGGCTTTTGAGGTTTACGGAATCGATTTCAAGCGCCGAAAATACGAAAAGGTCAAGCCTTCTTTTGGCCGCCACCTTGGAATCGAGCTGCCTGAGCGACCCGGCCGCCGCATTCCTGGGATTGGCAAAGGGAGCAAGTCCGTTTTCCTCCTGCGAGCGGTTGAGGCGCGCGAAAGTCTTCTTGGCCATGTAGGCCTCTCCCCTTACCTGGAGGTCTACGGGGCTTTTTAGCACTAGCGGCAGGCTTCTTACCGTTTTAAGGTTTTCAGTTATGTCTTCCCCTACGAGTCCGTCGCCTCTTGTCGCTCCCTGCACGAAACGCCCTTTTTCATATCTAAGCGCCACCGTGAGTCCGTCTATCTTGAATTCAACAGCATATCTAATGTTTTCGGGATTGCCCAAATCTTTCCTCGTCCTGGAATCGAAAGCCCTCAGGTCTTCGGGACTGAAAGCGTTGTCCAGGCTCAAGAGAGGCACTCCGTGGCTCACCTGTCCGAAGGAGTCTACAGGCTCTCCCCCGACCCGCTTGCTTGGTGAATCCGGCATGGCCAGTTCGGGATTCATATCCTCGAGTCTTATGAGTTCGCGCATAAGCAGGTCGTACTCCCGGTCGCTTATCTCCGGAGCATCATCGACATAATAAAGCTGTTCATGCCGCCTTATGGAATCGACAAGCTCTTTTATTCGTTTTTCTTGAGGACTTTTTTCCATGTCGGTCACTCCCATCAGATTATTTCAAGCGGCGCGAAGCCAAGCATGAGTTTCTTAAGGCCCTTCTGGTCGAAGGCTATTGTAAGCTCGGTTCTTTCCCCCGAGCCGTTTACGCTGATCACCATTCCGTCCCCGAATATTTTGTGCCTTACCTTTACACCGGGCTTTAGCCCATCGCATATGGATTCGCTCACCTTGGCGGGCGATTGAATTTCTCTCCCGAAACTCACCCTGTCGTCGAACGAGCCGGATTGCCGCTTGTTTGTTATTTCATCGTCTATGCGCCCCTTTATGAGGTCCTTTGGTATTTCGACGAGAAAGCGGGACATGGGATTGCTTTTCGTCCGACCGTGCTGCATCCTTCTGGAAGCGTGGGTCATGTAAAGATGTTTTTGGGCCCTTGTTATCCCTACATAGCAAAGCCTTCGCTCCTCCTCAAGCTCCTTGTCGTCCGCCAAAGACCTGAAGCCCGGGAAGATTCCGTCTTCCATGCCGACCATGAATACGCATGGGAATTCGAGTCCCTTGGCGCTGTGCAGCGTCATGAGCACAACCTGGTCTTCGCTCTCCTCGTAGTTGTCAATGTCGCTCATGAGCGATATTCCCTGCAGATATGTCTCGAGGGTGGCATCCGGCGTCTTCCTTTCAAACTCATCTATCGAAGATGCCAGTTCCTCTATGTTCTCTATTCGGGTAGAAGCCTCCACCGTGTCCTTGAGCACAAGCTCCTCCACATATCCCGTACCCTCTATGACAGCTGTCAGTATTTCGGATACAGTGCATTCGTTTTTCTTTTCCATGAGGACTTTTATGAAATCGGTGAAAGACCTCAGGCTTCTCTCGGCTTTTGCGGACAAGCCTGCGGATTCGATGTTCAACAATATGTTGAAAGCGTCTGTGTCGGCTGCCGCAGCCGCTTCCCTTATTTTTTCAACGGTGCGCCCACCTATGCCCCTCTTGGGGACATTTATCACCCTGAAAAGGCTTACATCGTCCTTCTGGTTCTGTGCCAGTTTCAGGTATGCCATGAGGTCCTTTATCTCCATGCGGTCGTAGAACTTCCTTCCTCCCACAACCTTGTAGGGGATGGCGTTCCTCATCAGCATTTCCTCTATGACCCTGGATTGGGAATTCATCCTGTAGAGCACGGCGAAATCCCGGTTGTCCAGTTCTTCCCGGTACTTGAGGTCCTCGATTGTCTTCACTATATATTCGGCTTCCTTATATTCGTTGTAGGCCTTGTGGTAGCGTATCCGCTCCCCTTCCTCGTTCTCCGTCCACAGTTTCTTTTTCTTTCGGCTGATGTTACCCTTTATTATTTCATTCGCGGCCCTCAGTATCCTCTTTGTGGACCGGTAGTTCTGCTCGAGCTTTATTGTCCTCGCTCCCGGGTAGTCCTTCTCGAAATCGAGTATGTTCCTTATGTCCGCGCCCCTGAATTTGTATATGGACTGGTCCGCGTCGCCTACGACGCAAATGTTTTTGTTCTTTTTAGCCAATTGGTTTATTAGGCGGTATTGCGCCTTGTTTGTATCCTGGTACTCGTCCACCATTATATATTGGAACCTGTCCTGATACTTTTCGAGTATCCCGGGCTCCTTTGAAAACAATTCTATAGTCTTGTTTATAAGGTCGTCGAAATCCAGAGCATTGTTTGACTTGAGCCGCCTCTGGTACCTGTCGTAGACCTCCCAAACCTTTCTCTGGTCTAGGCTTTGCTGATATTTTTCCCTGTATTTGTCGGGTGTGAGCAGGCGGTCCTTGGCTCGGCTGATCTGGTTTATCATGTATCTGGGTTCATATTCGTCGGTCATTCCCAATGTCTTCATTATGTCCTTTACGACGGTTTTCTGGTCCGCCGAATCGTATATGACAAAGTCCCTGGTGTATCCCAGCTTGTCTATGTTGCTTCTCAGTATGCGCACACAGGCTGAATGGAAGGTGCTGACCCACATGTTGCGCGAAGCGTCTCCCACAAGTTCCATAACACGGTTTTTCATCTCGTTTGCGGCCTTGTTGGTGAAAGTGATTGCAAGTATCGATGAGGGGTGTATGCCGAGTTCGTCAATAAGATAGGCTATCCTGTATGTGAGAACTCTCGTCTTTCCGCTTCCCGCTCCCGCGACTACCAGCACGGGACCTTCGGTATGCTTTACCGCCTCAAGCTGCATTTCGTTCAAATTTGTCAAATCCATAATGTTGCTCCCTTCGATTCTTATAAATTGATTTTATATTATATCCCATGCTTGTTCAAACAAAAGCAGCGGTTTTTTGGTATAATGGTTAAAAGTCTTTTTGCGAGGTGGTTTGTATGGATATTTTTGAAGAAAACGGCTACAAGGAAGATTTTCAGGATGTTGAATTCGAAACTGTTGAAATCGATCCCGATGTGGAGAAAAAAATAGAAGAGATAAAGCTTGACCAGAAAAGGCAAAGGCGCAGCCGGCGGGTTGCGGGAAACCCTGAAGAAAAAACGATTTTCTCTTATCTTTGGACTGCTGCAAAAATCGCCATATTCATATTCGTGGTTCTGCCTATTCTTGTTTCAATTCTTGGATTCACTGTGCAATTTCTGTTTTTTGCAATACCTGTATTTAT
>PKTO01000129.1 GCA_002869095.1 Clostridiales bacterium | reverse complement strand
TATTGTGCCGTAAAGCCTTTTAAAAGAATTCCGGACAGGATTGGGTTCTCTCTCAATGTAATTGACCTGTTTTACGTTCCTGAGCATCGGAATCGTGAAAAGCCCCCACCAGAGAGCCGTTATTATGAAGGAAAGCCTTGTGGCAGAAGCGACGCTAATTCCAAGCAGTTCCGGCTTCATTATTAGGCCGATGCTTGCCATAAAGGGTATTGTGCTTCCTATGTATCCGAACGCGAATCCATTCGACGAAACCCAGTCCATCCTTTCGGTCACTGTCACGTCAACGAGGAATGCGTCATAAAATATGTTTGCACCCGCAAAACCGATGACCGTTAGAATGTATAGGGCAAGACACTTGACCCACTCTCCCTCTCCAACCGTGGAAAGAGCGGCTGTAAAAATGACTCCTACGAGAAAAAAGAATAGAAAGAACTTCTTCTTGTACCCCCTGTAGTCTGCAATGGTGCCGAGAATGGGGGCAAGCACCGATACAAGTATTGTAGCGATAGAATTTGCATAGCCCCAATATGCCGTCGAAAGGCTGGTTGAAACTCCCGTTGCGATATTCTTGTAGTACAAAGGCAGAATGGCAGTGGTTATCGCTATTGAATACGCCGAATTTGCCCAATCATATAAAATCCAACTCCGTTCCACTTTTTTCATGAAGGTCTCCTTTTGCAGCAATCAGCTTGTTTAAGACACTTTCTCTTTATTATATAATAATAGCAATAAATAGAAAAGAATATGGGTAGTATATAGAAAAATATGAGAAGAGGTGTTTTTATGCCCGACATCATGTCCCACATATTCATGGGTTACGATGTGCTTAACGCACTGCCTGGGAAAAACAAATTCAAGATTTCTGCGGCAAATCATCCAGGCCTGTTCAACGACGGCCTTCAGGGTCCCGACCCTTTCCTTTACCGTGAAATATTCCCATGGAACCGCAGATCGACCTCGGACATAGGAAACATAATGCACAAGGAAAAAACCGGAGCTTTCCTCTCGGGCCTTTTGAGAGAATTCCGGATTTCGGAAAATTGCAATGAAATGAAATCCGCCTGCATATGCGGCCTCATATGCCACTGCAGCCTCGATACAATTTGCCATCCCTACTTATTTTATTTTTCAGGTTTCGATTACTCCGGCAGGCATCCGGAGTATCAAATCTGCCACAAGCGGCTTGAAACTATACTCGACATGCTGCTGGTAAAAAAAATGATAAAGGAGCCTCCACGGCTGATCGACAGATCCGCTTTTCTGGAAACCTCAGACGACGTGCTGTGCGCATATGAGGATTTCGCCAAATTGATTTCAACTTTGTACAGAGAGTCGATTTCTCCAGAGGTAGTTCTCAAGTCCCTCAAAACAATGAAGCACTCACTAAGGCTTCTTTATGACCCATACGGATTTAAGAAGCCTTTTTTTGCGCTCTCCGACTCCTTGCTTGGAACAAAAGGCCTTTGCAGAGCATCCGTTTATGATATAAAAAAAATCAAATCAATCGATTATGCCAACGTCACCAATGAAAAATGGCGTCATCCGGTTACCGGGGAGTACTCAAACAAAAGTTTTTTCGACCTTTATGGAGAAGCCGTTTCCGATGCGGTTGTCAGGATTTCGGCAGCCAATGAATATATTGAAGGAAATTTGGAAGAAAACGAACTGGAAAGCTTTTTCCCCGATTTGGATTACGACACAGGGCTCGCCGGAGATGCCAAAATGGTCTATAAAAACTGCCTTTTTGACTGAAGGCATATTCTCTGGCCAAATCCCTTGCCGTGATTGAAAACACATTTTCATCAAAAACCGAAACACCGCACTCCATTATGGAATGCGGTGTCTTGTTTAGGTTTATGCAATTCAATCGGTTCGGCTTAGTACCAGCCTCTCCACTTCATTGCTGTTGCTACTATTCTTACCGACTTCATGAAAGCTGCTGTTCTCATGTCTGTATTGAACTCATCCTTGATAGCCCAAATCTCATCGAATGCCTTGTTCATGAGATCTTCTTGTTTGCCTTGAACCTCTTCGAATGACCAGTAGTAGTTTTGAAGGTTTTGAACCCACTCGAAGTATGAAACTGTTACGCCGCCGGAGTTTGCAAGAATGTCAGGAACGAGGATGATTCCTCTTTCAGCAAGCACTTTGTCGCCTTCTGGAGTAGTAGGTCCGTTTGCGCCTTCGCAAACGATCTTGGCGTCGATCAATTTTGCAACTTCGCCGGTGATTTGTCCTTCAAGAGCTGCAGGAAGAAGAACGTCTACAGGCACGCTGAATATGTCTTTTCCGTCTGTGGTGTCTTTTCCTTGGAATCCCTTGATTACCTTGTTTCCATCTTTGTATACATAGTCGATGAGGGCAGGTATGTCAAGACCGTTGTCGTCAACCATTGTTCCGCTTATGTCGGCTATGGCCACAACTTTAGCTCCCAATTGATGGAGGAAGAGTGCAGTGAAGGAACCAACGTTTCCGAATCCTTGAACTGAAACTCTTGCGCCTTTCCATTCCAATCCGATTTTTTCTGCCGCTCTTCTTGCCATGAGTGCAACACCGTATCCAGTAGCTTCTGTTCTTGCCAAAGATCCGTTAAATCCAACAGGTTTTCCTGTTATGCAACCAGGCTCTTTATGTCTTCTTATTGTTTCATACTCGTCGATCATCCAAGACATTATTTGTCCTGTAGTATTAACATCCGGTGCCGGAACGTCAACATTGTCGCCAATGAGGTCTGCAACCGCTCTGATGTAAGCCCTTGACAATCTTTGAAGTTCGCCTTCGGAAAGTTCTCTGGGATCTACTATGATTCCGCCTTTTCCGCCGCCGTAAGGAATTCCAGTTACAGAACACTTGAAAGTCATCCAAGTGGAAAGAGCTTTGACTTCTTCAACCGATACGTTTTGGTGGAACCTGATTCCGCCTTTTCCAGGTCCTACTGCGTCATTATGTAGAGATCTGAATCCTTTGAAGCATTTTATTTCTCCATTGTCCATTCTTACAGGTATGGATACCTCAGCACATCTTTTCGGTTCTTTCAGCAATTCATAAACAGCCGGATCCGCACCAAGAAGATCGCATGCCTTTTTGAGTTGTTGTTGTGCCATTTCATGTGGATTCAACGCTTTTTCTGCCATTTGATAGGCCTCCTCATAATAGTTTTTATATATATATTTGAAGTGCAAACAGTTTAAAAATACCTTGTGAATTTTTTAACTTTTTCGCCATTCATAAAAACTCTTTTCTCGCACAATTGTATAATAACATAGCAATTTTTTATTGTAAATATTTCCTATTGCTTTTTTTATTTAAAAATACTTAAAGCCCGGGATACAAAAATACAATAGTCATATTGTCACGTTAACCCTTGAAACACTTATTCCCAGCCATTTTCTTATTTGAATCTTCAAACTATTCTGCATATCTCCGATCACGTTTTTTACGAAAGCGTTCTTTTCGCAGATTATCAATAAATTAACAATCATTTCTTCTTTATATATGTATATGTTCACATTTCTTACTTTTTTAACTCCTTCAACCAAATTCACCGCCGATTCCACAACATCTCTCACAACGTGTTCTGATACGCAAACCTTTCCGTTAGGACCATCTGAAATCACCACTCGCATATGCCCACCTCCCAAGTTTGGCGAATACGTACCGCCATCTTCATTATATCCCTTTATGGGTTTGTCAGAAAGGCGAATAGTCGTTTAAACGTCTCAATGAGGAAAACAAATCATATTTTAATGGTTTTTTCACTTTTTCCCATTGTTTCAACCGTATTTTGTTGTATAATCACCTTGAATGATATTTTATTAAAGGAGGCGGAATTCAATGGCTTATAAAATCAGTGATGCTTGCATCAATTGTGGTGCTTGCGAAGCGGAATGTCCTGTAGACGCTATTAGTGCTGGGGACGACAAATATGTAATCGATGCCGATTCATGCATTGACTGCGGCGCTTGCGCCAATGTTTGCCCGGTAGATGCACCTCAACCGGAATAGTATCAAAAAGAAAAACCAAGGGAATTTCCCTTGGTTTCTTTTTATATTTGTGTTTTCAGTCTTTTATTCTGTACGCTACGGTGAGAAGGCTATCTATCAGATGGACGTTTTCGACTACAATCCCTTCCGGGGTCACTATGTCAGTAGGCGCAAAATTCCATATGGCGCTAATCTTGCACGTATTGGAAATTCTTGAAGCTACATCCTGTGCGCTCTCCTTGTTTGTGCACACGAAAGCGATGTCAACATCGTGGGTCTCGAGATACCCTTCAATATCATCGAAATCGTAGACCTTTATATCCCTTATTGTCATTCCGACCAAGCGCGGATTAACATCAAACATTGCCTTGCAGTTGAATCCCGTTTTTTCGAAATTCGTATAGTTGGAAAGCGCCTGGCCAAGATTGCCGGCACCTATTATGACCACTTCGTAGCTCTTGTCGAGACCAAGAATCTTACCTACTTCACCATACAGCTCCTTGACGTTGTAGCCATAGCCCTGTTGGCCGAACCCGCCGAAATTATTTAGGTCCTGCCTTATTTGAGAAGCCGTAAAACCCATTATGTCTCCGAGTTCCTTGGATGATATCTTCTCAACATCCCTGTCGATAAGGTCTTTGAGGTATCTGTAGTATTTGGGGAGCCTTCTTATGGCCGCCATCGAAACTTTATCCTTTTTTTCCATATTAAAAACCCCTATAATTAAAATAGTTCATCACCATTGAAAGTATAGCATTTTGAAAAAAACTTGTCAAATATTTATCAAGTAATTGTATCTAAAAAAAAGCAATCATGCATAATAGAAAAGGACTCGAAATATGATTACTATCACAGCAAACAATTTGAATAAAAGCTTCGGTGTGGAATCCATATTGGAGGAAATCAGCTTTACAGTAGGCAAAGGCGACAAGGTGGGGCTCATAGGAAAAAACGGTTCCGGTAAAAGCACCCTCTTCAAAATCATTTCCGGCCTTCTTGCAGCGGACAGCGGAACTCTTTTCATACCCAAGGGAATGAGCTTGGGATATTTGGAGCAAACACCGGTTTTTGATAATTTATTAACAATAGAATCCGCATGTTCCGAGGTTTTCATACACCTTATCGATATGGAAAAGAAACTCCACGACTTGGAACATTCCATATCCTCCTTCAATGACCGGCACGATCCTTCATACGAAAAAATTCTGGACCAGTACTCTCATCTCCGCGAAACCTTCGAAAAAATGAACGGCTACGGATACAGAAGCGAAATACGCGGCGTCCTGAACGGTCTGGGTTTCTCCGAAGAAGATTTCATGAAACCGGTAAACTCGCTTAGCGGCGGGCAAAAGTCGAGGCTGAACATAGCAAGGCTTCTTCTTGGAAAGCCCGACATACTGCTCCTTGACGAACCCACAAACCACTTGGACATAGATGCGATAAACTGGCTTGAAGGATACCTGAAAAATTACGAGAACAGCGTTTTGCTGATTTCACACGACCGCTACTTCATAGACCAGGTTTCAAACCGCATATTCGAAATAGAAAACAAGCGATTGACTTCACACAACGGCAAGTATTCGGACTTTGTAAAATTCAAAAAAAGCCTTCAGGAAATGCAGCTGAAAAAATATCTGGAAACACAAAAGGAGATAGAAAAGCAGAAGGAAATAGTCCGTCGCTTCAAGCAGCACGGAACCGAAAAACTGGCTAAAAGGGCTGCAAGCAGAGAAAAGAAGCTCGAAAAAATAGAGACAGCTGAAAAACCCGAGTCGATGAGAGACAAAGCCAAAATAAGGTTCAAACCCCAAATAAAAAGCGGCAATGATGTACTGTTTGTAAAGGACCTTTCCAAAAGCTTTTCAGGCCGCACAATCTTCAAGAATATAGGATTGGACATATACCGAAACGACAAGGTTGGCATAATCGGACC
>PKTO01000133.1 GCA_002869095.1 Clostridiales bacterium | reverse complement strand
GACGAGGTCGACTCCATACTGGTCGACGAGGCAAGGACACCTCTGATAATTTCGGGTGCTGGAAACAAGACGACCGAGCTTTATATCGTGGCCGACAAATTCGCTTCAGGCCTGAAAAACGAGAGGGACTACGTGCTCGATGAAAAAGCGAGGACGGTCATACTCACTGACGACGAGGGGATACCCAAGGCCGAGAAGTTCTTCAAGATAGAAAACCTCGCAGACCCCGAGAACATGGAGATTTCACACAGGATAAACCAGGCCCTTAGGGCCTACACGCTCATGAAAAAAGACAGGGACTACGTAGTCAAGGACGGAGAGATACTCATAGTCGACGAATTCACCGGCCGCCTGATGCTTGGAAGGCGGTATTCGAACGGACTTCACCAGGCTATAGAAGCAAAGGAAGGCCTCAAGGTAAGGAAGGAATCGCAGACGCTTGCCACCATAACTCTGCAAAACTACTTCAGGATGTACAAAAAGCTGTCAGGAATGACAGGTACTGCCAAGACGGAAGAGGACGAGTTCAAGGAAATATACAACATGGACGTGGTCGTCGTTCCTACGAACAAGCCAATCCAAAGGGACGACATGCCGGATGCCGTATACAAGTCCATAGAAGGCAAGTTCAGGAACGTTGTAGAGGAGATAGCCGGGAGGCACGAGACCGGCCAGCCTGTACTCGTCGGCACAATAGCAATAGAGACATCGGAGTTTATAAGCTCCATGCTCAAGAAAAGGGGAATAAGGCACGAGGTCCTCAATGCCAAGCAGCATGAGCGGGAGTCCGAAATAGTCGCGCAGGCAGGAAGATACGGAGCTGTTACCATAGCCACAAACATGGCCGGACGCGGAACCGACATTGTTCTGGGCGGAAATGCCGAATTCATGGCCAAGAAGGAAATGCGGAAGCTTGGATACGACGAGGAAACGATAAACAAAGCAACAGGCGTAATAGAATACGATGACCAGGAATCTGTAGAAGCAAAAGAAACCTACGGCAAGATATATTCCAAATACAAAACCGACATAGATGCCGAAGGTGAAAAGGTCAAAGCCGCAGGAGGCCTCCACATACTGGGCACGGAACGCCACGAGTCAAGACGGATAGACAACCAGCTCAGGGGCCGTTCGGGACGCCAGGGAGACGCCGGCTCGTCGCAATTCTTCATTTCGCTCGAGGACGACCTCATGAGGCTTTTCGGAAGCGAAAGGATTCAGGGAGTCGTCGACAGGCTTGGCATGAGCGACGACGACGCCATTGAGGCTTCAATCCTTTCAAAGTCCATAGAGGGAGCGCAAAAGAAGGTTGAGGGAAGGAACTTCTCGATAAGGAAGCACGTCCTCCAGTACGACGATGTGATGAACAGGCAGAGGGAAATAATATACTCCGAACGCAGAAAGGTGCTTCAGGGCGAAGACCTCAAGGAATATATATTCTCGATGATAGAGAAGGTCATAGACGAGGCCATAGCCGTGCATACGGTGGGTTCCGAATATCCCGAAGAGTGGGACATGGACGGCCTCAAGGAAAAGCTCAAAGCCATCTTCATGCCCGAGGAGAACCTCGAGTACGAAGACATCGAGAAGCTCGACAGGGAGACTCTCAAGAAAGACGCCCTCGGAGCGGCTACCGAAATGTATGCCAAGAAGGAAGAGGAAATAGGTTCCGAGAAGATGCGCGAGCTCGAGAGGGTCATACTTCTCAGGGTTGTCGATTCCAAGTGGATAGACCACATAGACGCGATGGACCAGCTCAAGCAGGGAATAGGGCTGAGGGCCATCGGAAACGAGGATCCCGTAAGGGCGTACCAAATGGAAGGCTTCGACATGTTCGACGAGATGATCAGGAGCATCCAGGAGGACATGGTAAGGTACATGTTCCACGTAACCATAGAAACCAAGACGCAAAGGAAGCAGCTTGCCACAATAGAGGATGAAAAAGGCAGCGACCTGGACTACAAGGAAGGAATGAGGGCCGGAGTTGCCAACAGCGCCCCGAGCAGTGAAAAAGCCAAACCCTTCGTGTCCGGGAAAAAAGTCGGCAGGAACGACCCCTGCCCCTGTGGAAGCGGCAAGAAATACAAGAAATGCTGCGGGAAAGACGAATAGTACCAAAAACATGAAATGCGCTCCTTATCTTTCAAACAAAAGAAAGGCTGAGAGCAACAAATAAAATATCCGACATTTTGGAGGTGTTGACCATGCTTATGCTCGAAACGAGCATGGCCGAACTCAAAGGAATGGAAGAAATCTTCGACGATTTGAGGGTTTCCCTTTGACCTGGCCAGCCTGAAAGAAAAAAAAGCCGAAATTGACAAGTTGATGACGGCGCAAGACTTCTGGGACGATCACGAAAAAGCCCAGACGGTTATGAAGGAATCAAAGATAGTAAAAGACAAAATAGGATCATACGAGAAACTGTACAGCAAGTGGGAAGACCTTTTGATACTCACAGAGATGGCCATCGAGGAAGAGGACGATTCCGTAGAGAAGGAAATCCAAAACGGGCTCGTGAAACTCAACAAATCCCTCGAGAAGCTGAGGCTTAAAACCCTCCTTAGCGGAGAGTACGACCTTAACAGCGCAATACTCTCCATACACTCCGGCGCGGGCGGACTGGACGCACAGGACTGGGCGGAGATACTCCTTCGTATGTTCACAAGATGGGCCGAGAACCAGGGATACGGCATGGAGACACTCGACTATATTCCGGACAAGGAAGGCGGGGTCAAGTCCGTCACCCTGAGGATCAAGGGCGACTACGCCTATGGATACCTCAAATCCGAGAAGGGCGTGCACCGGCTGATAAGGATGTCGCCTTTTGACACATCCGGAAAGAGGCACACATCGTTCACATCTGTCGACGTGATGCCGGAGCTTCCGGACGATGCCGAAATAGACATAAACACCGCGGATCTCAAGATTGACACCTACAGGTCCTCGGGAGCCGGAGGCCAGCATGTAAACAAAACCGACTCGGCAATCAGAATAACCCACCTGCCTACAGGAATAGTCGTGCAGTGCCAGAACGAACGGTCCCAGCACCACAACAAGAACACGGCCATGCGAATGCTTATGGCAAAGCTCATTGAACTGAAGGAAGCCGAGCACAAGGAAAAGATAGAGGATATACAGGGAGACTATTCCCAGATAGCCTGGGGAAGCCAGATAAGGACCTATGTATTCCATCCCTACACAATGGTCAAGGACCACAGAACCGGGGCTGAAACAGGAAACATAGGGGCCGTGCTCGACGGGGACATTGACATGTTCATAAACGCATATCTTCAACAAAAATAATAAATACATGGAAAAGGGGACAGTCCCCTTTTCCATGTAAGAAGCCTTACATGGGCTTCTTTTTTTGTGATAAAATAAAAGGTGTGACCATTTGAGTCTTGCGGACTTTTCCGTGAAAATAATAAAGAAAGTTTAGGGGTGCGTAAAATGGAAAGAATAATAAAGCAATTGGCAAAGGAACTCGGCGTAAAGGCTTCCCAGGTGAGAAGCACGGTGAATCTGATAGACGAGGGGAACACGATTCCCTTCATAGCAAGATACAGGAAGGAAGCCACGGGAAATCTCGACGATGTCGTTCTTAGGGACCTTGACGACAGGCTTACATATCTGAGGAACCTCCACAAGAAGAAGGAAGAGGTTCTGAGGCTAATAGACGAGCAGGGCAAGCTGACCGACGAGCTTAAGGAAAAAATTGAGGCGGCGCAAATACTCAACGAGGTCGAGGACCTCTACAGGCCTTATCGCCCCAAGCGCAGGACAAGAGCCACGATAGCAATGGGAAAAGGGCTGGAGCCTTTGGCGGATTTTATTATGGAACAGTCCGATGCGGCTGCCGGAATCGACAAGGAAGCTGAAAAATATGTCGATGGGGAGAAAGGCGTTTCTTCGGCGGAGGAAGCCATAAAGGGCGCAATGGACATAATCGCTGAAAGAATATCCGACGATGCCGAGAACAGGAAATACGTCAGATCCCTAAGCTTTGAAAAGGGAACCCTCGTCACAGAGGCTGTGGACAAGGAGCAGAAGTCTGTCTACGAGCTTTACTACGAGTACAGCGAACCCCTGGTCAAGATGCCCCCGCACAGGATTCTGGCTATAAACCGCGCCGAGAAGGAAGAGTTCGTTAAGGTCAGAATAGACGCCCCCGGCGACATTGTTGTGCAAGGGCTAAAGGACAGGACAATCTCAAACCCTGAAAGCCTCGCGAAACCCTACATCGAAGAGGCTATAGAGGACAGCTACAAGAGGCTAATTGCTCCATCGATAGAGAGGGAAATAAGAAACACCCTGACTGAAATGGCGGAAGAGCAGGCCATAAAGGTTTTCGGAGAGAATCTGAAGAATCTCCTTTTGGTGGCTCCCATAAAGAACATGGTTGTCATGGGCTTCGACCCCGCCTACAGAACGGGCTGCAAGATAGCCATAGTGGACGGTACGGGGAAGCTGCTGGACTATACGACTGTCTATCCTACAAAGCCCCAGAACAAGGTTGAAGAGGCCAAGAAGATTCTAAAGGGAATGATAGAGAAGCATGGAGTAAACATAATAGCGATAGGAAACGGAACAGGCTCGAGGGAATCGGAGATGATTGTATCGGAGATGATTTCGGAGCTTGAAAGGAAGGTATATTATACAATAGTGAACGAGGCGGGAGCTTCTGTATACTCTGCATCCAAGGTTGCTAACGAGGAGTACCCGGACATAAACGTTTCAATCCGTGGAGCCATATCGATAGGTAGAAGGCTTCAGGACCCGCTAGCGGAACTGGTCAAGATAGACCCCAAATCGGTAGGTGTGGGCCAATATCAGCACGACGTAAACCAGACCAGGCTCAAGGGAGTTCTCGACGGCGTAGTTGAGGACTCTGTCAACAAGGTCGGAGTGGACCTCAACACGGCTTCGTCATCGCTTCTGCAGCACATAGCGGGGCTGAGCAAGGCTGTTGCAGGAAACATCGTAAAGACCAGGGAAGAGAACGGCCGCTTCGACGAGAGGAGCCAGCTTCTAAAGGTCAAGAGGCTGGGACCTTCGGCATACGAGCAGGCGGCAGGATTCCTCCGGATTGCGGACGGCAAAAACGCTCTGGACAACACGGCTGTACACCCCGAGTCGTACCAAGCGACTAACAAGTTTCTTGAAAAAATGGGATATTCGCTTGAGGACGTCAAGAATGGGCGACTGCACGACTTGGATGAGAAAATTCTGGCTTACGAAATACCGGAAGACGCAAATGCTTTGAAAGTGCCCGAAAAAGGAACCACTTTAAAGAGTTTCGAAGCGCTCAAGTCTTTCAAGATTTCCAAGCCCAAGCAGATGACGTCAAAGGACAGAAGGAAGCTTGTCGACAAGCACCTCGCAAAGATTGCCGAAGACCTCGAAATGGGTTTCCCGACCCTCAAGGACATCGTCGAGGAGCTCAAGAAACCGGGCAGGGACCCCAGGGATGAAATGGTCAAGCCGCTTTTCAGAAGCGACGTCTTGAAGATAGAGGACCTAAAGGTGGACATGATACTTCCGGGAACAGTAAGGAATGTTACTGACTTTGGGGCTTTTGTGGATGTCGGGCTAAAGAACGACGGACTTGTCCACATATCCGAGCTCAGCGACAAGTTCATCAAGAAGGCCATGGATGCCGTATCGGTCGGGGACGAGGTTCAGGTCAGGGTCATTTCGGTCGATTTGGAGAGAAAAAGGGTGTCGCTTTCAATGAAGGGACTCAATAAATAAACAGGAGGCACTTATGCTTATCATAAGGAATGCAATCGTAAACACCATTTCCGGCGAAGCAATCGAGAACGGATTCGTTGCGGTAAATGATGGAAAAATACTGAAGACAGGCGGCATGCCTGTCCCGGAGGAGCTTTTAAAGGGTGCGGAGCTTTTGGACGCAAAGGGCATGCAGCTTTACCCGGGATTCATAGAT
>PKTO01000339.1 GCA_002869095.1 Clostridiales bacterium | reverse complement strand
GAATAAAAGCTGAGCAAGCGCAATTGACTCTAAACATAGCAACCAAAACTTTGCCGTATCTCAGACAGGGATTCAACAAGGACACTTCAAAGGAGGCTGCCAGAATAATATATGAAATGACAAGCTTGGCAGCGGTTTCAATCACTGATGAAAACAAGATATTGGCTTATGTGGGAAATGGGAGCGAAAACATAATTCCTGGGGAAATGGACATATCAAGCATAACAAGGGAAGTAATAAGAACAGGCAAGTATAAAATAACGAAACAAGTAAAGGAAATTGAACATAAGACGAAGGCTGAAATAAGTTCAGGGGTGATAGTGCCCCTGAAGGAGAAAGACAAGGTTGTTGGAACCCTGAAGATTTTCAGCAAGGAAAAAAGAGGGATTACAGAGCATGATGTCCAACTCGTTTTGGGTCTTGCAAGACTGTTTTCAACCCAAATAGAGTTAGGAATGGTTGAATATCAAAAGAAGCTTGTGGCCAAAGCGGAATTGAAGGCTTTGCAGGCGCAGATAAATCCGCATTTTCTTTTCAACGCACTGAATACGATTGCTTCTTTCATAAGGACAAATCCGGATAGCGCAAGAAATCTCATATTCAATCTATGCGATTATATAAGGCAGAACATGCAAATATCACAGGACGAAATACCTTTGGAAAAAGAGATAGCGCACATAAAGTCTTATCTTGCAATTGAAAGGGCGCGTTTCGGAGACAAAATAAACGTTATCTTTGATTTGGATAAAAGCCTTAGCTTCAATGTTCCGCCATTGATACTGCAACCCCTTGTGGAAAATTCCATCAAGCATGGGATGAAGGGGAGGAAGGAAGGCATAAGGATAAAAGTATTCATAGAAAAAGTCGAAGACTATTACAGCATTGTCATCGAGGACAATGGAATCGGAATAGAAAAAAGAATAATTGAAGAAATCAAGGGAAACAATATTGACGGATCGATCGGTCTTGTAAATGTGGACAAACGCCTGAAATGCAAGTACGGGCTTGATTACGGCATGGAAATCGAATCCGAAAAGAATTCCGGAACGAAAATCAGCTTGAGAATTCCGGTTGAAAAAGATTTGAATAGGGGGAAAATTGCATGATAAGATGCGTTGTAGTTGATGACGAGATGCCTGCCATAAATGAAATCAAATATATGCTCAATGAAATTGGCGGAGTTGAAATCGTTGCGGAAGCCTATGATATGGAGTCCGCTAAAAAGGTTATTTGCGAATTCAAGCCAGATGCAGTTTTTCTCGATATAAACCTCGGGAGTGGAGATGGAATAGAATTGGCGGATATAATCACAAAAGAAAAGAATTATCCGTCGATAGTGTTTGTGACCGCCTATGACGATTACGCGATAAAGGCTTTTGAAGTGAATGCAATAGATTATATATTGAAACCTATAAACAGCAACAGGCTTTCTAAAGCATTAAACAAAATAAGGGAAAATACGGAAAACAAAGAAAAGAATGGAGCAGATGAAAGACTCAAAACCTTCCTTGAGAACTACAACAAAAAAATTGAAAGAATAAGCGTATATGCAAACGGTAAATATATTCCTCTTGAGCCTGAAATAATTTATTATGTTACAACAGATGGAAGGAATACACTTATAAATACCGAAAAAGGCGAGTATATAACAAGTTTGACTTTGTCGGAGCTGGAGAACAAGTTCAAAGACTACAATTTATTCAGAACGCATAGAAGTTATCTTTTGAATTTGAACCATGTAAAAGAAGTGTACAATTGGTTTAACGGGACGCTTCAGGTTGTTGTGACAGGAAGCAATGAAAGAATTCCGGTGAGCAGGAACAAAGTATGCAGCTTCAAGGAAATAATGGGAATTTAAAAATTAAAGCCGCCAATTGGCGGCTTTAATAAAAAATCAGTTTTCGATTACGTTCAGTGGATTAATTTGTTTTCCATTGTAATGAATTTCAAAGTGTAGATGTGAACCTGTGCTGATTCCTGTGCTGCCCATAAGTGCTATCAAGTCGCCTTTGTCTATAGAGTCTCCGGTTTTTACAGATGCTGATTTCAAATGTGCATAAACACTTTTATAACCATATCCATGGGAGATGATTACCATTCTTCCGTATCCGCCGTTGTAGCCGACATAGGTGACTACTCCGCTTCCGGCAGCGAATATTCGAGTTCCCTGATCATTGGCGATGTCTATTCCCTTGTGATAATCTTTTCTTCCGGTAATGGGGTGGATTCTGAATCCGAAAGGAGAAGTTATTCGGCCTGTTGCAGGCATCAAATCCGGTCTTGCTTCAAGGAAGTCCAACCGTATCTCCAAATCCTTTGAAAATTTATCGATTATGTCTTTTTCATCTTCCATCAAGTCGATTATTTCATTGCTGTCTTCCGGGACATAAATGATGTTGTCTTCCGGAAGATTGACTGTTCTGTCGGCTGAACGGGATAAAGGCTTTGCCAAGTCGCTTGAAGTTGTTTCTGCTTCTGAAAGCCTTAAACCTACCATGTCTCTTATTTTGTATTCAAGAACATTAAGCTCATCCAATTTTTCGGAAACAATCACGGCATTGTTCTTAAGACTGTCAATCTGCTCTTCGTAGGAATTGTTGACAGCCATAAGATTGTTTGTTCTTTCGCGGCTGGAAAGAACTTCATTTGTAAGGTCTTCATTGATATTGAAAAGAACAAACGAAGAAACTGCAAGGAAGAGTGCCGCGAAAGAAACGGCAAAAGTGCCGGAATATATGAAAAGCTTGCTTAGCTTGATATTCTTTTGATTCGAATTTTCATGGGAAATTATCACAAAAGTGAATTTTTCCCTCTTCCATCTGCATATGAGGTTGTATGTCCAAACAATTGAATCTGTAACCTTTTTGCATATGAATTCGATAAACTTGTAAAAAACGAAGAAAGAAGAAGAAAGCAACGAAGAAAGCATTTGATCTAAAATGACATTGACTTCGTTCAAATAAACTACTGCGTCTATCATGGAGAAAAAAATAATTACTGATGCAGCCCAAGACTTTTTGATAATATGTGATAGTATTACAGTGAATTTTGAAAGAACATTATAAAGAAAAGCCGCAACAGGTTTTATGATTTTTGCAGATTTCATATAAAATGTTTTTAAGGAATTTATTATATTGCATAAGACGCTCTTGAATTTTTGCATTCTTAATCTCCTAAAAATATTTGTATGTTCTAATTATAGCAGGAACACGCGTGAAATGTAATACTTTTGTAATAAATGGTTTCATCGGAGGTGACAAATGAGTAAAAGAGACTATTTTATGCCTGTCAACAGGGCGGACATGGAAAAGAGAAACTGGGTGCAATGCGACTTCATCATGGTAACGGGAGACGCCTATGTAGACCATCCAAGCTTTGGGGCGGCAATACTTTCAAGGATTCTCGAAAAGAACGGCTACAAGGTGGGCATAATAGCACAACCCGATTGGAAAGACAATAAAAGCATAAGTTCGTTGGGAAAACCCAAATATGCATTCTTGGTTACATCGGGCAACATGGATTCAATGGTGAACCATTATACTTCCAATAAAAGAAAAAGAAGAAGCGACGCTTATACACCCGGGGGAGAATTCGGGAAACGGCCGGACCGTGCTGTAATAGTATACACAAATCTAATAAAATCCTGTTTCAAGGATGTTCCTGTAATAATCGGCGGAATAGAGGCAAGCCTCAGGAGAATGGCTCACTATGATTATTGGGACAACAGAATAAGGCGTTCGATTCTTTTTGACTCCAAGGCTGACATGCTGGTTTATGGAATGGGCGAGAAGCCCCTTTCAGAAATAGCGGAATACATGTCTGCGGGTGTTGAAATCGATCAGATAAGGCATGTCAGAGGAACCGCGTATATACAAAACAGCTTGGACTTGGAGCCTCATACGGTGGAAATACCATCATACGATGAGGCAGTAAAAGATTCGGCTGCTCTCGCACGGGCATTCAAGATACAGGCAAAGGGCGACAATCCATTCAATGATATGGCATTGGCGCAGCGCCATGGAAACAGATGCCTAATTCAGAATCCGCCACAATACCCTTTGGAGCAGGCATATCTGGATGATGTATATGATTTGCCTTATGTGAGGGAATCGCATCCGGATTATGACAGCATGGGAGGCATTCCGGCTCTGAATGAAATGCGTTTCAGCATAACGGCTCAGAGGGGCTGCTTTGGAGATTGTTCATTCTGTGCAATAAGCAGGCATCAAGGCAAGCACATACAGCAAAGAAGCCATAAGTCTATAATAAAAGAAGCAAAATGGATGGCAAGGCAGGATGACTTTAAAGGATATATACAAGATGTTGGAGGGCCTACTGCCAATTTCAGGAGCGAGGCCTGCAATAAAGCCAAAGAACACGGATATTGCGACAATAGAAGCTGCCTATCTCCTTCTCCGTGTCCCAACCTTGTTCCCGACCACACTGATTATGTTGAATTGTTGAATGAATTGAGGGATTTGAACGGGGTTAAGAAAGTTTTTATAAAATCGGGAGTAAGATACGACTATATGATGCTGGACCCGAATAATGTATTTTTCAAGCAATTGTGCAAAAACCACATAAGCGGGCAACTTAAGGTGGCTCCTGAACATGTTTCGCCTAAAGTGCTTAGGTACCTCAACAAACCGTCTTTTGACTCGTACAAAAGCTTTAGATCGTCATATTTTCAATACAACAGGTCGATCGGCAAAGAACAATTTCTGGTTCCGTATTTTATTTCAAGCCATCCCGGAAGCACGCTTGAAGATGCGGTCATGCTTGCGGAATATCTGCGCGACATAGGAAGACATCCGGAACAGGTGCAGGATTTTTATCCGACTCCGGGAACGATGTCGACAGTAATGTATTTCACGGGAATTGATCCCAGGACGATGGAAAAGGTATATGTTCCGAAGGGAAGGGAAAAAGAGCTTCAAAGGGCATTGTTGCAGTATTGGAATCCCAAATACAGGTCGATGGTTTATGAGGCGTTGAAAAAGGCAAACAGGTTGGATCTGGTGGGATATGGAGAAAACGCATTGATTAGACCCCAAAAAAGCGAAAAGGGAATCGGAGGTAAAAATGAAAGAAAAAGAAAGGCTGGATCGAATAAACCAGCTCGCAAGAAAACAAAAAAGTGAAGGCTTGAGTGAAGAGGAAAAAAAAGAACAAAAGATATTGAGGGAAGAATATCTTAAGGCATTCAGAAAACAATTTCGCCAGCAGCTCGATTCGATAAGGATTGTTGACGAAAAAGACAAGAACAAAGGAATGAATTAATAGGCTGGAGGGTGCCAAATGAAAAGTATTGATGCAGAAAAAAATAAAAGTGCATGGAACAGCTTGGAAAAAGAAGACTCAAGCGAAATGGAAACCTTTATAGAAGAATATAAGGAATTCATTTCAAAGGGAAAAACTGAAAGAGAAGCATCGGATCATATAGAAGCGGAAGCGAAGAAGAACGGTTTCGTCGATTTATATTCTGAAGAAGAAGAAAACTTTGATGCAAGAGGGAAATACTATGCAAAGAATCACGGCAAATCCATCATAATGATAAACCTTGGTGAAGCCGATTTGATTGACGGCGTCAATATCGTAGGCGCGCATATAGATTCGCCAAGGCTTGATCTTAAGCAAAATCCCATTTATGAGGACAGCGACATTGTTCTGTTAAAAACACATTACTATGGAGGAATTAAAAAATACCAATGGACATCTTTGCCTCTGGCGCTTCACGGCATAGTATATAAATCGGATGGAGGAAAGGTTTCCATAAGCATCGGAGAAGATACCCAAGACCCGGTATTTTTAATTAGCGACCTGCTGCCTCATTTGGCAAAGGATCAGAATGCAAAAAAAATGAGTGAAGCCGTTACGGGGGAAAGCCTCAATGTTATTATTGGAAACATGCCGTGTGACCAAGAAAAGAATCCGTTCAAGTCCCGCATGCTTAAGATT
>PKTO01000089.1 GCA_002869095.1 Clostridiales bacterium | reverse complement strand
TTCAAGAACGGAACATATGAGGTATGCGAGGCTCCTGAAGAAAAAATAGACATATTTGAAAACGGTCTGTTCAAGAAATTGAATGAATATTTGCAGAGAATATGATTTGAAGGAGGAAAACATGGGATTTAAGGATAAAATCAGGGTAATTGAGGATTTCCCCAAGGAAGGAATCAGCTTCAAGGACATTACGACTCTTTTGAAAGATGGCGAGGCTTACAAGGCATCTATCGATGCATGCATTGAAAAAGTCAAGGACATATCTTTTGATGTCATTGTTGCGCCTGAAGCGAGAGGGTTTTTGATAGGGGCTCCAATTTCCTATGAAATGAAAAAAGGCTTGGTCCCCGTAAGAAAACCCGGAAAACTGCCTGCCGAAACATTGGACTACGAGTATGAATTGGAGTACGGAACAGATGTTTTGCAGATGCATGTCGACGGTATAGAAAAAGGGCAGAGGGTCTTGATTGTCGATGATTTGCTTGCGACAGGAGGAACAATCGCTTCGGTCGTCAAAATGGTTGAAAAACTGGGCGGCCAAGTGGCCGGGATTCTTTTCCTAATGGAACTGGAATTCCTAAATGGAAGGGACATGCTTGAAAACTACAGGATTGAATCTGTCGTCAAATACTGAATTCCTGCCATATGCAATCACAATAAGGAAACGGTTGCCATTTTACCGTTACAATGCAGCGGATGCGATTTGTCCGCTGCATTGTTTTAAAATGCCCGTTGGTATATAATGAATTTAAATTTTCACCGCGAGGAAAGAGGGATACAAATGTTGGAGAATTTCATAATACAAATACAACAGCATAATCCTAATATTGAATATACCAATATTATCAAGGCGTATCACTTTGCCGAAAGCGCCCATGAGGGACAACTAAGAAAATCCGGCGAAAAGTATTTCACTCACCCCTTGCAGGTAGCGCTGATATTGGCCGAACTTGAAATGGACGACAATACTATAGTTGCGGGTTTGCTTCATGATGTTCTTGAGGACACAAAGTACGAATATGATGAAATCGTGGCTGAATTCGGAGAGGAAGTCGCCTGGCTTGTTGACGGAGTAACAAAGCTGACGCGGTTGAAATATGAGTCGAAAGAGGAAAGGCAGGCCGAAAATCTCAGAAAGATGTTCCTTGCGATGGCAAAGGACATACGTGTAATAATAATAAAGCTTGCAGACAGGCTTCACAACATGAGAACCCTCGAGTATATGAATGAGGAGAAGAAAAAAGAAAAGGCGATGGAAACGATAGAAATCTATGCTCCAATCGCCGACAGGCTGGGGATATCGAAAATCAAGTGGGAGCTTGAAGACACTTCGCTCAGATTCATAGACCCTGAAGGCTATTATGAATTGATTGAAAAGGTCAACAAAAAACGCGGGGAGCGCGAAGAATACATCAAGCACGTAATCAGCATGCTCGACGAATCATTGGTTGACATGGGGATCAATTATGAAATCACAGGACGCCCAAAACACTTCTACAGCATATACAAAAAAATGGTTTACCAAAACAAGAGCTTCGAGGAAATATTCGATTTGACCGCGATACGGGTAATTGTGGACAACATCAAGGATTGCTACGGAGTATTGGGCATAGTCCACACTCTTTGGAAACCCATACCGGGAAGGTTCAAAGACTATATAGCAATGCCGAAGACCAATATGTACCAGTCCCTCCATACAACGGTGATAGGTCCCAAAGGCGAGCCGTTCGAGATACAGATAAGAACGGAAGACATGCATAAAATAGCCGAATACGGTATTGCGGCCCATTGGAAATACAAGGAAGGCCGTGTGGAAGAGGAAAACATAGACAAGAAGCTTACATGGCTGAGGCAAATGCTCGAGTGGCAGAGAGACCTTAAGGATCCCAAGGAATTCGTGGAATCCCTCAAGATAGATTTGTTTACAAACCAGGTTTTTGTATTTACGCCCAAAGGGGATGTTGTAGAGCTGCCAGTGGGCTCGACGCCGGTCGATTTCGCATACAAGATCCATTCGGGAGTCGGTAACAGCTGCATAGGGGGCAAGGTGGACGGAAGAATCGTTCCTCTTGACTACAAACTGAAAACTGGGAATATTGTAGAAGTCATAACCAGCGCCCATTCCAACGGTCCAAGCAGGGACTGGCTCAAATTTGTAAAAAGCACCCAGGCGAAAAACAAAATCAGGCAGTGGTACAAGAAGGAGAGGAAAGAGGAAAACATTTTAAAGGGCAAGGACATGCTCGAAAAGGAAGTCAAAAGACTCGGATACTCCACAAAAGAGTTTCTGCAGGTTGATTGGCTCAATTCGGCGGTAAAGAAACTGAGCCTGAATGCCATTGAAGATTTATATGCGTCTTTGGGATATGGAGGCATTTCCCTCAATCAAGTCATGCCCAAATTGAAGGAAAAATTCAGGGCTGAGCATAAAGACGACAAAAAAATGACAGTAGAAGAGGAATTGGCTGAAAAGACAAAAAAGAAAACGGATAAAACGGACAAGAAGAAACGAAAACAGGATCAGGGAATAACGGTGAAGGGTATAGACAGCATATTGGTCCGTTTTGCAAAATGCTGCAGTCCGGTTCCTGGAGACGACATAATAGGTTTCATAACTCGAGGCAGGGGAATAACGGTTCACCGAAAAGATTGTCCAAACATAAAGAACGAAGACAAGACTGCCGACCGATTCATAGAGGTGGAATGGAACAGGGACAAGGACACTTCCTATGAAACGGGCATACAGATCGTGGCGCCTGACAAGAAAGGCCTGCTTTCAGAAATAACAAACATAATATCGGAAGTCAATCTTGAAGTGGTCGGAATCAATGCAAAGATAACAAAAGAAAAAGTGGCAATAATAAATTTGACTATACTGATTTTTGATACAAGCCAATTGGAAAAACTGATAACCAAACTAAAGAACAAACCGGAAGTAATGGATGTCAAGCGTGTGACTTCCTAGGAGGAAAATATGAGAGCTGTTGTTCAAAGGGTTTCAACATCGAGTGTTTCGGTGGATGGAGAGACAAGAGGGGAAATAGAAAAAGGGCTTACAGTGCTTTTGGGAGTAGAGGAAGGCGACGGCCCGAAGGATTCAAAATACATGGTGGAAAAAATCGCAAACCTTAGGATTTTCGAGGACGAGAATGAAAAAATGAATCTTTCCCTTTTGGATATTAAAGGGGAAATGCTGGTAATATCCCAGTTCACATTGCTTGGCGACTGCCGAAAAGGAAGACGCCCGGGATTTACCTGCGCGGCTAAGCCGGAACCGGCAAACGAGCTCTATGAAATGTTCGTCGAAGAGGCGAAGATGCTTGGAATTCATGTTGAAACGGGTGTTTTTCAAACCCACATGATTGTAGACATACAGAATGACGGACCTGTCACACTGCTGGTGGACAGCAATAAAAAATTTTAGGTGGTGCAAAATGCAGATTGAACGTCTTGTAACAGGAATTTATGCGGCAAATTGCTATATTGTACATGGCGGGGAATTGAACGAAGCCATGGTTGTGGATCCGGGCGGAAATGTAAAAGACATAGTCGGATATCTGCAAAAGCGTAAACTCAAAGCGAAAAAAATCGTTCTGACACACGGACATCTGGATCATATCGGGGCAGCCGAAGAATTAAGGCGAATAACGAATGCGGAAATTCTGATTCACAAAAAAGACGCATACATGCTGCACGACGCGGAAAGAAACATGTCCGCAATGTCCGGAGGGGACAACATAAGCTTTCATGAAGACGGCTTGCTGAAAGACGGAGATACAATAAGGGTAGACGGCATAAATGCCGTTGTAATTCATACTCCGGGACATTCCGCAGGGGGGATATGCCTTAAAATAGAGGATGCGCTTTTTTCGGGAGACACTCTTTTCAGAGGTTCAATCGGAAGAACGGACCTGGACAAGGGTTCGATGGGGACATTGATGTCGTCGATAATGGACAAGCTAATGATATTTCCGGATGACACGAGAGTATTCCCGGGACATGGACCCGAAACAACAATAGGAATCGAAAGAAAGAGCAATCCATTCATATTGCAGATGAGGAAATGATTTAATGAAGATATACATGACGGATTCGACTTATCGTTACGATATAGAGGCTTTGGCAAAGGCGATCTTTAAAACTGAAGATTTGGAAGCGACGAGGGACCTGGATGAATGCGGTCCCTTTTTGGCAATAATCCATAAAAAAGAAGACGATGCCTTCAATTTGAGAGTGGTATGGAAGAATGAAAAAAACGCAATTTCTGAAAAAAGCGAAATGGTCAAACAGCCTGCAGGGGACGTGCGGGGAAACAAAAAGCAAGTGCGCAGAAGGTTGAAGCATTTGATGGTAAAGACTATTCTCGGGGATGAAAGCGCGAATATTCTTCCGTGGGGGACCCTGACGGGAATAAAGCCGTCCAAGCTTGTTCATGAAATGATTCAAAGCGGAATGAATCGGCAAGAGATAAGATCTGAACTGGAAAGCGAATATTTGATTTCAAAAGAAAAAATTGATCTGGTCATGGGGGTTGCAGGTCTGGAGCATGATTTTATTTATCCTCCGGATCCAAAAAAAATTTCGGTTTATATAGGGATACCCTTTTGCCCCAGCAAATGCCTCTATTGTTCATTCCCTACAAAGGTGAATGCGGCAGACCGGATTAAAGAAAAGTACGTGAAGGCTTTGGCGGTGGAAATAAGACGCTATGCCAAAGAAATTGCGGACTATGAAATTGAAACGGTCTATATGGGCGGAGGGACACCCACGGAACTGTCAGCCGCCATGCTGAGGGAAGTCCTGGACGTTTTGAACGGGACACTTGATTTAAGCGGATTGAAGGAATTTACAGTGGAAGCCGGAAGGCCTGACACGATAGATGAAAAGAAACTGTCCGTGTTGAAAAATTCAGGTGTAGACAGAATAAGCATAAATCCGCAAACATTCAACAACAAGACTTTGGAAACTGTGAGGAGGGGCCATACATCCGAGGATGTGCACAAGGCATGGGAAATGGTCAAGCCATTCGGATTCAATTCAGTCAATATGGACTTGATAGTCGGGCTTCCGGGAGAAGATATCCCTGAAATGGAATCCACAATGAAAAACGTGTCAATAATAAGACCCGACAATCTGACGGTACATACGCTGGCTTTGAAGAAGAATGCCGAAATGAGGAAGAGTTCGGTTGTGAAAATGCTGCCTGGCGAGGATGCCGTTGCCCAAATGATTAACATTGCCGAAAACGGAGCGCTTTCACTGGGTATGGAACCCTACTACATGTACAGGCAAAAATACATGCTGGGAAACATGGAGAACATAGGATATGCAAAACCTGGAAAGGCATGCCTATACAACATGCAGATGATGAACGACCTTCAAACGGTGATCGCTTTCGGAGCCGGCGTGATGACAAAATTCGTATCGCTTGAAGAAAACAGGATATTGAGGACTGCAAACTACAAGCAGGTAAGTGACTATATTGAATCACCGGTCGAAATGGCGGAAAGAAAGATAAGAACTAAAAAAATCCTGGACAATGCAAACATATAAATGTGATATAATATTAACGAAGCGGGGATGATATTATGGCTCAAAGATATAAAAGCAAAAGAAGCAAAAGAAGCAGAAAAAACAGAACTGGAAGAATGATTCTTTCGATTTTGTTTTTATGCGTAATTTCGGCGCTGGTCGGTTTTTATGGAGTGAAATTCATGCTTTCCGGAAACGATAAACCCATATCTGCCGATGCGGATTCGCCTTCGGGAGAAGTAACGGAAGCTTCGGGATCCGATGAAGATCAAGTCAGGGAAATATCGGATATGCTGGAAAAAAAGCCTAGCGAAATCGAAGAGGAAGAAATCGGGGAAGAAATACTTGATGACCAGGTGGAAACCGGCATTGGAAATGAAAATATAAAGCCTGGCATGAAGACCGGACAAATCAATTTGAATCTTTATGCCTATCAGCT
>PKTO01000160.1 GCA_002869095.1 Clostridiales bacterium | reverse complement strand
TGGCATGGGAGTTGTAATAGGGGAGACAGCAGAAATAGGCAGCAACGTCACCCTTTATCAAGGCGTTACCCTCGGAGGAACCGGCAAAGACTCGGGAAAGAGGCATCCTACAATAGGAAACGATGTTATGATAAGCGCCGGAGCAAGGGTGCTGGGACCGCTTAATATTGGAGACCGTTCAAAAATAGGGGCGGGATCGGTTGTTTTGAAGGACATACCTTCAGATTCAACAGCAGTCGGAATACCGGCAAGAGTAGTGAAGAAAAGAGATGTAAAAATACATGTAATAAAGCGAAAGGGCAGCTTTGGCGACCTTGACCAAATTCACATTCCCGATCCCCTGGAAAAGGAATTGGATGCAATGAAAGAAAAAATCAGAGAGCTCGAGGAAAGGCTTGATGTTTTGGGGAACGAAAGGCAATTTAGGAGGGCAAAATGAAAATATATGAAAATGTTCTTGAAATGATCGGAGATACACCCGTTGTGAAGCTGAAAAGTTACTCGAAGCCTGGAATCGAAGTTTTCCTTAAGCTTGAATTCAAAAATCCGGGAGGAAGCATAAAGGACAGGCCGGCCTTGAAAATGATTGAAGGGGCCGAAAAAAGGGGTGACCTTAAACCCGGTGGAACCATACTTGAAGCAACAAGCGGGAATACCGGAATCGGTCTGAGTCTTGTCGGGGCGGCAAAAGGGTATTGCGTTAAAATAGCCATGCCTGAGAATATGAGCATTGAGCGGCAAAAGATAATGAAAGCATATGGGGCCGAATTGATTTTGACGCCAAAAGAGCACGGAATGCAAGGAGCAATTAAGGCAATAGAAGAACTTGGAAAAGCAAATCCTGATTATTTTGTAGCAAACAAATTTTCTAACAGCGACAATCCCAAAGCCCATATGGAATCGACGGCACTGGAAATAATAAAGCAGATGGACAATGAATTGGACTATTTTGTAAATGGAATAGGGACCGGGGGAACCATTTCTGGTGTTGGTAAAATATTGAAACAAAAGCTGGAAAGTGTCAAAGTGATTGGAGTGGAGCCTTCCGGATCTGCAGTCGTTTCAGGGGAAAAGCCGGGAGCGCATAAATTGCAAGGAATTGGGGCGGGATTCATTCCGGATAATTTGAATGTAAGCCTGTTGGATGAAGTGATGCTTGTCGATAATGACGAAGCTTATGAAGAGGCCAGAATGCTGGCGAAAAAAGAGGGGTTGTTGGTTGGTATTTCGACAGGAGCAAATCTTGCCGCAGTCAAAAAACTCGTTTCAAGAATTGAAACCGGCAGCAATATAAAAATACTGACAGTCTCGGCGAGCTCCGGCGAAAGGTATTTGAGCACCGATTTGTATGAATAAAGTGATATAATTGACTTGTTTTAAATTCAATTCAAGGAGAAAGTGAAATGATACAAATAGACAAGTCGGGAATAGATGAAATCTACACAATGACAGATGCGATAATGTCTGTTAGAAAAGCATTGGTGATGCATGAAAAAGGCGAGACCCAAATTCCTGTCAGAACCAGCCTGGATATTGCAAGCAAGCAGGGGACATGCCTTTTCATGCCGGGAATGATCGAGTCGATGAATTTGATAGGTGTAAAAATTGTCTCCGTGTATCCCGGCAATGCAAAGAAGGGACTCGAGAACGTTCCTTCGGAAATGATTTTGCTTGACGGTGAAACAGGATATGTAAAAACTATTATCAACGGAACCAGACTTACTGAAATAAGGACAGGGGCTGTTTCTGCGATAGCAAGTGATATTATTTGCCCTGCGAATGTCAAAAAAGCCGCAATGATTGGAACTGGGGGACAAGCCCCGAGTCAAATTGAAGGACTTTTGACGGTAAGGAATATTGATACCGTAAATATTGCTGCCAGAAGTCATGAAAAGACAATAGCTTTCGCAAATGAAATGAACAGAAGGTTTGGAAAGAGATTCGGGACTGAATTCATTGCATGCAAGACGGTTGAAGAGGCAGTTGAAGAAGCTGATATTGTAACGACGGCAACAACATCCAAAACTCCTGTAATAAATCGCGGAATGCTCAAGGACAATGTGCACATAAATGCAGTAGGTTCTTTTAGAAGGGACATGCAGGAAATACATGAGGACATAATCGGCGATGCGTCCTTCATATTGGTTGACAATCTGCAAGGGGTATTGAAGGAAGCCGGAGATTTGCTCATACCGATGGAAAAGGGAATAATTGAAAAGAAAGATTTCAGTTCTGAGCTGGGTTCCTTTGTATCCGGAAAAAAGAAATATATCAGCCGTGGCGGAGTGACGGTGTTTGAGACAGTAGGATTTGGAGCCCTCGACTTGGTGGTTGCAAACGACATATTGAATAAATTCGAATCAAAAATTTAAAAAGAACGGCACAAGAAAAGGCACGAGAGCGGAAAGTGTGAATCCGTTTATGAAGGATATCAAAGCCGTTTCGCTGTCTGTAGCTTCTGAAATTATTGGAAGCGTCGAATCCATGCTTGTAGCACCCGCAGGGGCAATGCTTGTTAAGAAATTCAAGTGCTTTGCAATCAGAGGTATGGTCATTACCGCTATCAATTCCCTGAAAACATTGCTGAGAAAAGCAATTGCACCTATTTCGGCGTTTGCAAGGCGGGTGAGCAGAATGCCTGAAAGGCTGTACCAACCGAAGCCGGATGCGATTGAAAGGCTTGTTCCGACTGGGCGGTTAAGCATAATTCCTGTCAATAGACCGCCGGTAAGGCTTCCAAGAATTATAGACAAGGGAATCAGAAGAACCTTGGGGCCCAAAACCCTCAAGCGGTGGAAAACACTTCGGTTGTGACCCAATTCGATTCCTACGGTCAGTATCAAAAAATACAGAGCGAAACCGGATGCCTGATCGATGAAAGGTTTAATTTCAGCAGGAAAAAACAGAAATCCAAACAGAATTCCTGCGCAGACAGATATGATTATGCCTATAGACATGGCTTAACTCCTTTCAAAAAATCTTTTTGTAGTGCCGTAAACGAATACTATGCTGAAAAATGCGGCGCTCGAGGCATATGCGAAAGAATCGATTCCTATTGTTTTAAGATTTGATAAAAGACTTTCATTCATGCCTATCGAGGAGCCCATAAAAAACAATAGAAACATCAGTCCCAAGAATTGAAGTTTTGAATTCAAAAGGACTGCTTTTTTGCCCAGGTTCGCAAATGATCCTATAAGTATTCCCATGAGAAGAAATATCAAGACATTTAACATATTAATTCCCCCAGTTCTTATTGAAGTATTGATAGTAATAGCTCTTAATGCGGCCGTTGTATAGTTTCCTGTTTTTATCGGATTTGATGCCGAAAGCCGATTCAAAGTGCTCATGGGCCGTTATTATGAAGTAGGACCAGTTGTCCAAAAGCATAAGCCTTTGGCCTAGAATCCTGTATAGCCTTTCTGACGATTCTTTTGTTTCCAATCTTTCACCATATGGCGGGTTTGTAACAACACAACCTTTTTTGTCGCTTGAACTCAAGTCTGAAACGTCACGCACCTGGAAGTGTATGCAGTCTTCTACTCCCGCCTCGACAGAATTGACTTTTGCGGCTTTGATTGCGCGCTTGTCAATGTCGTAGCCTTGTATATTCAAAGGAGTGTTCAAGTCAATGGATGAATAAGCTTCCTTGCGGACCGATTTCCAAACCGATTCGGGAATGAAATCCCATGTTTCGGAAACGAATTTGCGATTCAATCCGGGAGCAATATTGCGAGCTATCATAGCGGCTTCGATCGGTATGGTGCCAGAGCCGCAAAACGGGTCTATAAGAACCTTGTCAGGATACCAATTGCTAAGCAATACTAATGCAGCCGCCATGGTTTCCTTCAAAGGTGCAAGAACAGGCTCGATTCGGTATCCCCTCCTGTTCAGCCCTTCTCCGCTGGTGTCGGCAAGAACGGTTGCCTTATCCTTCAATATGGAAACATGTATTGGAAAACGGTAACCGTCTTCTTCAAACCATTCTACATTGTAGGTTTTTTTCATGGATTCAACAATAGCCTTTTTCGAAATGGACTGTATGTCCGAAAGACTGAAAAGTTTTGATTTTACAGATTTCGCGTATACCGGGAAACAGGCATTCTTGCCAAGATACTTGTTCCATTCAATGGATTTGATATTTTGAAACAAGTCCTCAAAGCTTGTCGCCTTGAATTCTGAAAGCTTGATGAAAACCCTGTCCGAAGATCGAAGCCATAAATTGCACTTGCAAATATCTTCCTTTCCTCCTGAAAATTCAACACCGCCGTTGAATATTTCCAAATCCTCATAACCGAGTTTCTTTAATTCTTTTGCTACAACGGATTCCAATCCGAAAGTGGCAGTGGCAATCAATTTGTATTCCGACATTGTAAAACTCCTTTCATGCTAGTCACAATCCATTATAGCAAATCAGGAGCCTTTGTAGGCAATTGAGAAGGATTTTCATTGAAAATATTATCTTGTTGTACTATAATTAGCATATGCTAATTATAGGAGGAGTACTATGGAAATACGTAAAGAGAGAACTAACGACAGCACCAACATCAAAAAAGTTATTGCGGTAATGAGCGGTAAAGGCGGAGTCGGAAAATCTTCGGTTACGTCTTTGGTGGCTATGGCTCTTAAAAAGCAAGGATACAAAGTCGGAATAATGGACGCTGACATAACAGGCCCGAGCATACCTAAAATATTCGGAATCAACAACCAGCGTGCTACGGGAGACGAAAAGTCAATTAACCCGGTTGAAACTAAAAACGGGATTAAAGTAATTTCCTTGAATCTGCTTATAAAGGATGAAGATTCCCCAGTAATTTGGAGAGGGCCTCTTTTGGGAAGCACTGTGAAGCAATTTTACACCGATGTAAACTGGGGAGACCTGGATTACCTTGTAATAGATTTGCCTCCTGGAACAGGAGATGTATCGCTTACAATTATGCAATCCATTCCTGTTGACGGGCTTGTAGTTGTAACAGCTCCTCAGGATCTTGTAACTCTAATTGTAAAAAAATCAATCAATATGGCAAACATGATGCACATACCGGTCTTGGGAGTAATAGAAAACATGAGCTACTATGAATGCCCGGACTGCGGAAAAAGGCACAACATATTCGGAAAGAGCAACCTGGATAAAGTCGCAGAGGAAATGGATCTGGATATAATTCACAAACTTCCGATCGATTCCCAGTTTGTAGAACTTTGCGACGAGGGTAAAGTGGAACTCTATCCGGAAATGGGTTTCGGTATTTTTGACGATTTGAATGAGAAAGTAAAGAAATTCATTGCAGAAAAGAAATAGAACAAATCATTGCATCGTGAAATCTGAAGAATCAAGTTGTGGGATGTATTTCCGCATCAGTAGAATTGCATAAATTTTGATTTTGAAAGGAATCAAATATAAGCTCAATGGATAAAAGCTTAAATGAGTCGGAAAATAGATGCAAGGCAATCGGGGGTGTTTTAAATCAGGATAGCGGTGGCAAAAAAAGACGAAATGATTTCAGAGCATTTCGGACATTGCGACGGATATGAAATCTTTGATGCTGAAGAAAAAAAAGTGGAAGACAAAGGATTTCTCCCTTATCCGGGGCATAAGCCGGGTTTTCTGCCTAAATTCCTCGCCGAAAGAAATGTTGACACGATAATTTCAGGGGGAATGGGAGCATCGGCACAGGAGTTGTTCAGAAAAAGGAATATAAATGTTATAATTGGAGTAACAGGAAATGTCGAAGAAGCCGTCAAGAAATATATTGAGGGTGAAATTGGAGATAAGCATTCTGTTTGCTGAAATTAAACAAAAGAAAGCGAGATGAATATCTCGCTTTCTCCAATAAATAATGGATGTGATGAAATGAACAACAAAGTAAGCATGATTGAAGACATTTTAAGGGGTAAGAATTTTAAACTCACTTCTTCCCGAAAGGAGATCATCCGCATTTTCTTGGGAAGCGACAAGCATTTGAAACCCGAGGATGTTTATGAATTGGTCAAAGCCAAAGGAATAAGCCT
>PKTO01000206.1 GCA_002869095.1 Clostridiales bacterium | reverse complement strand
TGACACATCCGAACATTGTCAACGTTGGCACCATCAATCTTGACTACACAGCGCCGACATTTCAATAGTAAAGGTAATTAGATTTAGACAAACATTTCCTAGTGCATAAATTGTAACTTCATAAATAAACCATAAAGAAGCGGACCGCCAAGGTTATTTCCAAAGGCGGCCCGCTTTTCTACGAGTCTCATTCTCACATAAAAACCATCCCGGATTTTTCATTGAAAAGCGCCACCGCGAATAACGCGGTGGCGCCAATATTTTGAGTATTAAATCAAAAATGGAGTAAAAAAGGTCTGTCCCTTTTTAGTTTTTCTTTATTATGGTGTAGATGAAGACGGCTATGGCGGCCCAGATGAGGCCGAAGCTGTATAGCTGGACGCTTGTGAAGGGTTCCTTGTATAGGAGCACGCCCATCACGAGGCTTATGGTTGGCGACAGGAATTGCATGAAGCCTATGGTTGAAAGAGTGACCATCGAGGTTCCCTTTGCGAACCACCACAGCGGAAGGCTGGTTACGACTCCCGTGAGCAGAAGCATGAACAGCATGTAGGGACCGCTTGTAAGCAAGTGGCCCTTCCCGGTGCTCTCAACGTAGACCAGATATGCGAGTCCTATCGGGAGTATCGCCATTATCTCTATCACCATGCTGACAACTGCGTCATAACCTATCATCTTCTTGAAAAGCCCGTATACTCCGAAGAGCAAAGGCAGGCTTACGGCTATCCATGGAAGGTTTCCGTAGCTTACTGCCACCACGGCCACCCCGGCGCACGCCAAACCGAAGGCCAGCATCTGAAGCCTGTTGAAGCGCTCCTTCAGGAAAATCATCCCGAGCACGACGCTCACAAGCGGACAGACGTAGTACCCCAGGCTGGTTGCCAGAATCTGTCCCGTGTTTACGGCATATATGTATATCAGCCAGTTGGCGCTGACAAGATAACCCGCAAGGCATGTGAGGTAAAACTTCTTCCTGTCCCTCATGGCCTCTTTGAGCAGGGGCGTTTTCTTTTGCAGCCTGAGGATTATCATGAAGAAAACGAAGGACCATACTATTCGGTTGGCTATCAGCTCGATCGCGCTTATGTCGGCCAGTTGCTTCCAGTATATGGGTTGTATCCCCCAGAAAACATATGTAGCCGTGACATAGAGCATGCCTATATAAGTGCTGCTTTTTTTGTTTTTTTGTAAGCCTTTTGCATTATCCATTTCAGTCTCCTTTTCGTCTGTACATCGTATCATAAATTGATGCCATATGCACTAAATTCTGACTGAATGCAAAAAATTGATAGATGCAGTTTTTTCAGGGCGTACATGAAAAAAAGCGATACGCAAAAGCGCATGAAAGAGGTTCGAATAACATTTGATTTCAAATCGGGGATGAGCTGTATGGGAGCAAGGGCAAAAATACAAATGGAAAACTTGAATTGTATGAAATGCGATTGAATAAAGGGGGTATTGTCTTATGACAATTTTTCTTTATGGAAAACAATGTGTTTATGATATAATTCGATTGATTACCGCAAAAATGGTCTAGTGGATGAGGAAGCGAACATGGCAGATAAAAATGATTGCATTATGGAAAATTCAGAAGGTCAAACCGAATGTCCAATTCAAAGAGAATTGGAATTTTTAGAGAGTGCCGTTAGTGGGATGTCATGCATCAAAGATGCAAACACTCTTTTTTGGTTTGTATTGGAAAAGCTGGTTTGGGAATTCGGTTTTTACGGAGGCGGAATATATTTGATTGACAAAGAATCCGGCATGGCTGATCTTCGCTATGCATCTGGGATTCCGCTCGATTATGTGGCTGAGATAATAGAGGTCAATCCAAAAGAGAAGCCTTACAGTTTTGTATTCAAAGATTTGCAGAGCAAGGTAATCGACGAATGCTGGACTGTCCCGTCAAACGCAACGATCGATGGCTGCTTTTCCGTATGCTCTATGGCAGCCATTCCCTTGATTTGCGATGGTGAAGCGTTCGGGTCAATCAATATTTTCAAAAATGTTGAGCCTTTAACAAAATCTGAAATTGCGATGCTTGAAATTTTCGGGCGCGTGGTCGGAGACTCTTGCCTAAAATTCGAACCAGGTGGAAATTATAGAAAAGCATATGAAAATCTCAAGAAGGCGTTGGATTCCGTAAAGGAAATGATTTTCGTAACGAATCCGGATGGAAGAATTCTTTGGGTCAATAGAAACGTATTGAAAATTTCAGATCGGGAAATGAAAAGTTTTGAAGGCAAAAGCATCCTTGAAATGTATTCGCCCGATAATAGAAAAGAGATTGCCGGAATTTTTGAGGATGCCCAAAGAACCGGAGAAGTCAAAAAGAATTCATCGCAAATGGTTTCCCCAGGAAATGAATCGGTTGAATCTTCCAGCGTAGTTGCGCCTGGATTATGGAACGGGGAGGACGCGATTTTCACACTAATCAACAATGGGATTCCGGATATTCAACGACATAGCGCACAATATTTTTTCGAACATGATTACCTGACTGAAATTTACAACAGAATTTGGATGGAAGACAGGTTGCATGAAATATGCAGAAACAAAAAATTTCCGTCGTCTCTGGTCATAATGGACATAAATGGATTCAGAATGGCCAATGAGGTGCTTGATCACAGGCAAGGCGATCAAATTCTGAGGTTTTTTGCCAAGAAGATCATGGATGAATGCCGCGAAGAGGATATGCTTGCCAGATGGGGCGGCGACGAATTCGCCCTCTTGATGGAAGGTTTGGATGAGAGTAGTGCTACTGAAGCCGCCGAGAGGATTCAGGAGAAGGCAAAAATAGTACTGCAAGGAACGGTTAAGCTCGACTTGTCATTTGGGGTCGCCGCGCTGGGCGAGGGAAGCAATCCGATAGAGAAAGCCATAACGAGGGCTGAGGACATGATGTTCCGCCAGAAGCTGTTAAGCGAGAGAAGCATTCAGAACAGCATAATCGTTTCAATACAAATGACTATTCAGGAAAGGAATCTTGAGACTGAGGAGCATACGGAAAGGATGGCGGTGATGGCGGAAGAATTCGCACTCTACCTGAATATGCCGAAAACCAAGGTGAACGACCTGCTTCTCCTTACCACTCTTCACGATATAGGAAAGATAGGAATACCGGATGACATTCTACTCAAGGAGGGGCCCCTAAGCGATAGTGAATGGGAATACATGAAAATGCATTCCGAAATAGGATGCAGGATTATCGAGTCGACCAAGACACTTAGACGCATGGGTAAATACATACTGTCGCATCATGAAAAATGGGACGGAACGGGGTATCCGGATGGATTATTTGGAGAGGAGATTCCTGACATATGCAGGATAATGACGATAATAGATGCATTTGATGTGATGACCAATGAGAGGCCTTACAAGGAACCCATTTCAGCGACTGAGGCACTTTTGGAAATAAAAAGATGCAGCGGCACCCAGTTCGACCCGGTTTTGGCGGAACGATTCGTTGATTTCATGCAGGAAAGGCTTAATATGGGAACTGATGAGAATTAAATGTAAATTAAATGGAATATAAATGAAAAAAATGTATATGCACATATTATTAATTATATTTATATAGTATAATGAAATGGATTCAAACCCCGAAAATGCTATAAACAGTCGATTCAGGTATAAAATATTCGGCATTATTGCCGATTAGACAATAGAAGGATTTTTCGACTGTTTACTTTTTTGGTTGGCACCTTTAATATTCTGATGCGGCGCTTGGCGGATCGTTTTATGGTGCTGGAAGTGAATAACACAGTATGAGGGATTCTTTCATGCGAAAAGGCAAACCCGCCGAAAGACGGGGACGCAAAACTACAGGGCCTGAGATGGCAGCCAGTTGTCGAATTGGGGGAATTCGGCTTTTTTTGCAGTAAATTCGACAAATATCGACATTTAAATAAAAATACATATATAAACACATAAAATAGGGATGGAGTGATTAAGATGAAAAAGACGGTTGTGCTTGTGCTTGTGTGTATGATTTTGCTTGGTTCGGCTTTAGCAAGCGAGGCAGCCATAGGGGAGTCGGCATTTCTAAATCTGCTGGAGGAAATAAGTGAAGTTTCCGACAGCCAGCTCTTACAGTTCACGGGGATACTCGAGAGCTATCTGAGAAACAACACAACGATACAAAATCTTTCTGACGATATTGGAATACTTTATGAGAGTGTGCTTACCGATTCACAAAAGGAGAAGCTTGACTCAAGGGGCATTTCTGTCTCTGACATAAGCGAAGAGGTTCTTCTTCTGAAGGATTGGGAGGATCCCAATGATTATTTACTCTTGGCAAGCTCAGTAGGAGGAAGGGACAAGGCTGCAATAAGGGACCTGCTTGAGTCGCACGGAATCGTATCGTCTTCAACGGAACAAGTCGCGTCGCCGGAAGGCGGAGGGGGCTTGATTGTTATGCCTGCCTCATCTGAAACTGCTCTGGTTTCGACATCTTCGACTGCCGCAAGATTCATGGATATGGAACCCATAAGGCAATCGGGATTTGTTGACACCGAAGGGCACTGGGCAAAGGGAAACATAGAAAGGCTGTATTCAATAGGGGTTATAAACGGGCGTGACGAAGGCAGTTTCGACCCTGACGCCCAAATAACCAAGGCGGAGTTTGTCGCATTGATTGTAAGGGTTCTGAAGCTTGACACCAGTGAATCGGAATGTCCTTTTGGCGATGTCGGCGATAAGGATTGGTTTGTTTCGGACGTTTCGGCGGCATACTTTGCAGGGCTTGTAAGCGGGGACGGAGAAGGGATTTTCTGTCCGGACAAGGCTATTACGCGTCAGGAAATGGCTGTGATGACGATGAATGCGCTTAGGCACATCAATGAAAAAGGAACAGCGACAATCGACTTGTCGAAGGGTTTTACAAAGACTTTCGTTGACATAGAGAAGATAGCCCCATGGGCAAGCGAAGCCATGGGCAGACTTAACGGACTCGGCCTAATGATGGGCGACGGGGAATCGATTAGGCCTGCGGGAACCACAACCCGCGCAGAGGCCGCAACGGTGCTCCTGAGGCTCATCAATACAGCGGAACTATAATAGGGAGGGATTGGATTGAAAAGAAAACTGTGTTTGATTTTATGCATTTTAATGGTTGCAATGAGCATTACACCAGTAATGGCTGCGGAAGAGAGCTTGACCGATGTTGTTGCGGAATTGGGTGTGTCGAACCTGCTTAAACTGCAGGGTGTGTTCAACGGTTATTTTACTGACAGCAAGCTTGATGCGTTGAATACATATCTTGGAACGGAGCATTCGGATTTAAGGACTTATCTTAATTCTGACGGGATGGATGTTGAGGTGCTGAAGAACCTTGCTGACGACATAGCGGGAGTCGGTCTTGAAGGAATTACAGAAAGTTCGGAAGCGGCTAGCGCAATATTCGGGCAAAAGGATGCCGTGATAGCTACGCTTGGCGGAATTGTCGACAGGATAGTTGCGGCTAGAGGCGAATCCACAACAAACACTGAATATGCTTACGACATAGTGGTAAATCATCTTCTAAACAAGTCCAGTGTAGTTACATACAATACATCGACAGGTGTATACAGTTTGGATTTTGCCGCATATAAGGCAGACAGCGCCCTAAAGGCAGAAATGGAATTGATAATGCCGGATACATTTTCGGAAGCCAACTACACTGCTTCAATCGACAGCTTGGAGTTATACTTTGAGTACATACTAAACAGTGATGATTTCGACGATCAAGTCACGAATTTCAATGCTGCTATAGACAGTTGGAATGAAAGCGCCTTTTACAACGCATACACACCGACTTCAGGCGGAGGCGGCGGAGGAACAACTGCGCCGGTTGAGGAAACTCCGGTCGTGACAGACCCCGTAACAGAGGAGTCTGCGACAGGCGAGACCACGGTCACCACAACGGTTGAGACTGCAGCTACCGTAACAGAATCCGAAACGGGAGTCCAAGAGGCAGTAGTGGACGACTCAGCAGTCGAAGAGGCGGTTGAGGCGATAGTGGAGCAGGTTGCGGCAATTGAAACGGAAGAGGGCGAAACTGTAGCCCCGACC
>PKTO01000268.1 GCA_002869095.1 Clostridiales bacterium | reverse complement strand
CTGATTTTGACCGTCATCTATGCCGACAGCGTATTTTGGCTTGGAGTAAGCGCATACAATATAGTGGCTCCGGACGGACATGAAGTGAATCTGATGAACATGTCGGCAGACAGCCCCGAAAATGAAAACAGGAGGCTCGAGCAGATATTGTCCGACCATGATTACAATATTTACGATCTGGTGTGGATAGAAGACGGGGCGACTTTCCAGGGGACGCACATAAGGGGCATCGACAGCAGAAAGGTGTACGAACAGTTTCTTGAATTTTCGGAAGAGGAGGACATTTTCAGTGAAAATATCGATTATGTTCTGAATGTCGCTCTTGTGCAGTGGTTCGGAGGGGAATCTGAAAAAGCGATATCGATAATTGAATCCATCGAACCTGCGGAACTTGACGGGGACGCGTATGACGAATATCAAATCATACAGGCTGGAATAGGGCTTACATACCATGACCTGGACAAGGTGAAAAATTCCCTGGAAAAAATCAAAGGAGAGGATTACAGCAAACTCGCGCAAAAAATCAAAGAATTCATTTCATCGTTTTATGATGGCGGTCTCGAGTACGAGGATGTCGAAATAGGACAAAAAACAATAGACGACAACAGATACATCGGCTACTACAGCGAAATGATATCATTGACGGACACATGGAATTCGGAATACAGGGAAAAAAGAAACGAAGAAAATCAAAGCAATTCCACCAGAATACTGTATGGATACGTGACAAGGGGCGGGAAAGCTCTTGAGGGCGTATTTTTGTATGAGGACATAAGCAGCGGCATGAGTTCGAGAGAGGGTTTTGACAGGGAAGTGTTTGTAACGGATTCAGAAGGCAGATACCAAATTAAAGGCCTTAATCCCGAAACAAGGCATATTGGGATGGCTATTCCATGGCACCTCATACATGATCAGCAATGGATAAATAACAATAAAGTGGAGAAGGAAACAGAAACGGTCGACTTCGAGCTGAAAGACGGCGTCAGGTTCACAAGCCTTTCAATAGAGGATGGACAATTGCTTTATGAAATATCGGATGCGGCAAGGAATGAAAACCGCAGTTACTTCATGAAGATAAGGTCGACCGATCCGGCTTATGACATAAACGGATCATCGATAGACTGGGAAATTAATTCGAGCGAAATGACGGGTAAAATACCGCTTGATGAAATAGCAAAACGCTCGAGCTTTTCATTCTCTTACGGCTCGTCTGAAGAAGAGCTTGACATCAAACGATTTCTTGAACCGCTTTATCTGACGGATGAGTATTACTTTGAAGTCAGGCCTGTTGATGAAGACAGGTCAAACTTCAGCTGGAACGGATTGTTCAGCGATGCATTGGCATTTTCACTGCATGTTGAAGGCCGGGATGAAATGAGCAAAGGGGATGCTTTGCTTTCAGAAGGAAAAGTAGAGGAGGCAATGGAGTGGTATGACACGGATGGTTCCGCTCATAGCCTGAAAGTCCTCGCCGCCCTATACACACGTGGATACATCCCCGATGAAGAGAATTCAGCAGCATGGGAGTTGGGCGGAGTTGACCATTTCAAGGCGGCGGAATATATGGAGCGGCTCATAGAAAAAGACGGCAGTACAAACGACAGACTGAATCAGCTTGCCAGGCAATATAAAGAGAGCTTCCAATATGAAAAAGAAGGAGAAGTTTTATCGGAATTAAGAGATGCGGCAGAAACTGGCGATTCCGAAGACGCATATCTTGAAATGGTCATTGCTAATAACATGATAATGAGAGGGCGGTACATTGATGGTACAGACCGTTATTTTGAAGTGGGAGACCCTGAAATCGACGGGGACAGGTATTTTGCATATTTCCTTTTGGGAATGAGGACGGAGCTTCTTCCTGACGAGTATTCCAATGAATTGCTTGAAGTTGAAGAAATAAAAGACTATGAAACATTCAATCAAATTATGGCGGAAGGCAAATACATCGATGCGTGGGAATGGATGTATAAAATGCCGGATAGCGACATTAAAACATTCTACACGCTTTTGATGCTCGACAGAATGAATCTTGATGGAATAAGCTTCAAGGACATGAAGACTGAGTTGGGGCTTGAGGAAAAGGACAGGTTCATAGATTTCTATGTGGAAGAGACAATGAAAATGGAAAATGAGCGGCTATCGAAAGTTTTGAGGCTTTTAAAAGAAGACTACAACTGGTTCTGGAGAGATATGCCGGATGAAATCGAGCCAATGTCGGACGAAAGAGATCCAGTGAAGGATAAAAAATTGAATGACTGATTTGAGGCATGAAGAGAATCAAAACGTGCAAAGACTCGGGCGGCGTTTCAGCTCGGGTCTTTTTCGCAGTCCGGAGGCTGCGCGGCATTGGCTAAAATATGTTGCGCGGGCAATGGAAGGGGTAACAATGAGACGAGGAGGTGATTGCATGCGTTACAGGGCAGAACAGTTTTTCACAGGGGGCTTTTTCTTTGGAAAGGTCAATACGCAAGAGATTGAGGGAAGGTTGAACGAACTGGCTGAAATGGGATGGAGAGTCGTTTCGACTTCTACCATGCACAGATTTTTCGGAGAGTCTCACTACATGACCGTGATTTTGTCAAAGGAAGAATGACCTTATAATAATCGGATAAATAATTTTCAGAACAGCAAAAAGACTCAAGCAGATTGCCAGGCTTGAGTCTTTCTTGGTGGTGCCGAAGGCGGGAGTCGAACCCGCACGAAGTTGCCTTCACAGGATTTTGAGTCCAGCGCGTCTGCCAGTTCCACCACTTCGGCTCGGTGACAAAATCTATAGTATCATAAACATATTACGATTTCAATAACAAATATAAAAATTTTATGGTTGTCATGAGCTTTCGTTATGCTGAATAAAGAACGCAAATGTCGAATTTTGTTGTAAAGATTGCCCCCCGGGTGTATAATGGTTTCAAATAATATTCTAAATACAGTTTCACAGGGAGTGTTTTATTTGGATCCTTTAACACATGGGGTTATAGGTTTGGCAATCTCGACGTTCAGCGGCACACCGGTTGGAATGACAAATCCCATAACATTGGGATGTTCCATAGGGGCAATGGCTCCTGATATAGATGTTGTTACAAAGTTTATCTGGGACGACTCGGTTTATCTGAAGCACCATAGGGGATTTTCCCACACTATGCCCGCATTATTGGGGCTTTCTGGCGTGATTACGGGAATATTGCACCTGCTTTTCCCCGAGAGTGCCATAATGGGGATTTTTCTATGGACTATGATAGGAGCGCTTTCGCATACTTTGTTCGACATACTGAATTCGTATGGGGCAAGGCTTATTCCTTTTGTAAAAAAGAAATTCAAGATGAATCTGCTTATGTTGTACGACCCGGTGGTTACGCTTCTTGCTTTGGTTTTGATATTCAAATCGCAGAAGGACATTGTGGTTTACGGGACTTCGGTTGCAATATTTATTGTCTACCTTTTTGCGCGTTATATGATGAGAAAACGAGCAAGAAAAGCCATAGAAGAAAATTTCGCACACGGATATAAAATCATAAGCATCGATGTTTTGCCGGCCCTTATGGCCTTCCACAAATGGAATTTCGTTTTAAGCACAAACAGCCACAACATTGCAGGACAGGTTAACATACTGAACAAGCGCATAGAGACAAGGAAGAAGCTAAGACGCGAAGACAAGGATCTTGTCAAAGTATTCAAGGGGTCAAATGCAGGACAGTATTTCACAAACCTTTCACCGAACTATCATGTGACCATGAAAAGCGATGAAGGCAGGATAATACTCGAAGGCATAGACTTGAGGTATTTCATGAGAGATAATTTCATGCACCACGCGACTGTTGTTATTGACGAGAACCTAAATATAGTAGAATCATTTTTGCAGCCGTATAAATACGAAAAGAGAATACCTGTAGCAGAACATTTTTAAACCGGATAATCCGGTTTTTTTTATTTTGCAGGATTTTGAGAAATATTATGGAACATTATCAATGTAAGGAAGGTCTAATCGGAATAAATCTTGGGAAAGGAGTGAAAAAAATGGATTCCCATGAAAAGAAATTGATCATAGAGTCTCAAAAGGGCGATATGGAAAGCTTTGAAAAGCTTATTAAGGAATATCAAAAGGGCGCATACAACATCGCTTACAGGATGCTTGGAAACACGGAAGACGCCAAAGACGCTTCGCAGGAAGCGATAATAAAAATTTATAGATCCATAGGCGGCTTCAGAATGAAATCAAGCTTCAAGACATGGTTCTTCAGGGTTGTCACGAATACATGCTTGGACTATAGAAGAAAAAGAAGCAGAAACAAGGTTCTTTACCTGGACAAGGCAATAAACTCCGAAGAAGGCAGCTTTCAAAGAGAAATAGAGGATCCGTCGGACGGACCAGAGGAAATAATCATAAAGAACGAAAACACAAGAACTTTGCATGGCTATATTTCCAAAATGCCGGAAAAATACGCAATGGCCATAATACTTAGGGATGTAAGAGGTTTCAGCTATTCTGAAATGGGAGAGATTCTGGAATTGCCCGAAGGAACCGTCAAATCCAGAATAAGCAGGGCCCGAATAATGCTGAAGGACATAATTGCAAACAATATGGAACAAAATGATATAAAGACTGTCTAATGGTTTGAAAGGAGGGATGGAAATGAACTGTGAATATGACAAGACAAAAATAAGCGCGTATATAGATGGCGAAGCAAGTGCGGAAGAAATGCGCGAGACAGAGGAGCATATCAAATCATGTGCAGAGTGCAGGGCTTTTTACGAAGAGCTGGTGGACATGAAGGAAATGCTTTTTGAAATGGAAGAAATGGATCTGCCCGAAGGATACGAAGATGAATTGCACAAAAGGCTATCGAGCTCATTCGGAATGAACAAGGCGAAAAAGAATTACAACTGGAAAAGATGGACAGCTGTCGCGGCAATTTTCCTTGTCGGATTCGTTTCATACAATGTATGGAAGCCGGCCGGATTAATGATGAAGTCTGCAGAAGACGGCATGGCTGGAGAATCTATGGAAATGTCTATTGCGGCTGAACCCAGAATGACCAACAGGGCAATCATGGAAGAACAGGGCTACGGGGACAAGAGTGAAGCGACGGCATATGAATCGGAAGAGAGTCCGGATACTTTTAATGTCGAAGGCAGAAAAATAATAAGAAACGGATATATAAATCTTGAAGTCGACAGTTTTGAAGCCGCGCATGAAGAGATAGTTTATTTGACGGAATCCTCTGGCGGTTTCATACAAAATTCGAGCACAGGCAAAAGATATTACAACGGACCCGAAAATGAAAACACCTTGCTTGTCGGATCCCTAAACCTTAGGATTCCAGAAAAGTCGTTCATGGATGTTTACAATAAAATAAAAGAACTCGGAGAGGTAAGCGATTCCAGCATAGGCGGAAGCGATATAACATTCCAATACAACGACATATCCAGCCAAATAGACAATCTTAATGTGCAGGAAGCCAGGCTGCGGGAAATAATGGAAAAGGCTGAGAATGTAGAAGAGCTTCTTCAAGTGGAGCGTGAACTAAACAGGGTCAGAACAGAAATTGACCGTATGACCGGGATGATAAAGAATTGGGACAATCTTGTAAATTATTCGACTATAAATGTCCAATTGACGGAAATTGCTCCAAAATCAACTGAGATTGAAGGGTTTGAAGGTGAATTTTGGGAAAAAGCGAAGAGGGAATTCGTAAAATCCATAAACAGGGTGATAATAATATCCCAAGGCTTGTTCGTATGGCTTATTGCGGTTCTTCCATTCGTATTCATCATCGGAGCATTCGCAATTGTTGCAGTGGTTATTTTAAAGAAGAGAAGAAAAAGGAAATAATGATTTGAAACATATAGAAAAAGCTTTCCTGTAATTGTCAGGGAAGCTTTTTCTTTTACTGCATTGATTTTATTGGTAGAATAAACTTACAAAGAGAGGATGATGAAATGAAAAAAATAGTGATAATTGACGGACACAGCTTGATATATAGGGCTTTCTATGCTTTGCCTGAATTGATGACCGCCGAGGGTCTCCATACTAATGCAATCTACGGTTTTCT
>PKTO01000343.1 GCA_002869095.1 Clostridiales bacterium | reverse complement strand
CGTCCGTGAAATGCAAACCTGCCGTAGGAGCCGCCGCAGATCCGCTCTCCTTCGAATACACCGTCTGGTATCTTTCCTGGTCCTCAAGCTTTGCCTTTATATATGGAGGCAAAGGCATTCTCCACACTTTCTCAAGTATTTCATCAAACACACCGTCGTATTTGAATTCGACTATTCGGGTCCCCTCTTCTGCGACACCAACAACTTCAGCAATCAGTTCCCCTTTGCCGAATTCGAAAACGCTTCCAGGCTTGGCTCTTCTACCCGGCTTTACCAGCGTCTGCCACCTGTTGATGTCAAGCCTTCTGAGCAAAAGGAATTCGACCTCCGCGCCCGTAGTCTTCTTTCCGAAAATTCGGGCCGGTATGACTCTCGTATTGTTAAGCACAAGGCAGTCCCCTCGATTCAGGAGCCCAACAACTTCCTTGAATTTGCCATGCCCTATTTCACCGGTTTTTCTGTTGAGCATCATCAATTTGGATTCATCTCTCTTGCTTAGAGGCTCCTGGGCGATGTATGATTCAGGCAATTCGTAATAAAAATCGTTTTTGTTCATTTTTTTACTCCTACTCTATCGATGTATCCTTGTAGTAAAAGGATAGTATTTCCCTGTAGTCATAGCCATTCTCAGCCATAGCCTTTGCGCCCTCCTGGCTCATGCCGAGACCATGTCCCCATCCTTTTCCTTCTATTATGAAAGTCTCAGGCTGCGGGTTCTCCTTTTCTCCGGCAGCTCCCAGAACATGGCAGTTCTCGAAGCCGGTTTGGCTTATTTCTCCGTCACCGTTCAAAACGGCGATCCCCTTTGCATTCACTCTCTCAGTCAAAATAGATCCGTTCATGCAATATATGTCGTTGTCCTTTTTTACATCGAAAAGGGTGCTTTTCAATCTGTCGTATCCGAAAATGGTCCTCATGTTGTTTTTCAGGAGCGCGACAGCCGGTTTTTCCGATTCTATCAAAAGCTCAAGAACATGGTTGTTCGGCGTTTTGCTTGCTATTGACACGTTAATCGATTTGCCCACATCGTATCCCGCTTTTTTCAACATGCTTGAAAGAGAATCTTCCGTATACTCAAGCCTCCAGCTGTAATTTTTTCCGCCTATCGAGAAATCGTCCCGGACTCCCCTGAGATATGGGACTTCCGCTGTCCACACATTTTCGCTGTTTTCGGTAAAGCCCCCGCTGTTGGCATGGTAAAATGCGCTGACTATGTTGCCTTTCCACATCAGCAGCTGTCCTTCCGTTTCGTCGACGGCTCTGTTGCATGACGGGCCTTCATAGTCGTAGCCCACATATGCCTGGGAATTATGGGTGTTGCAGAGATTGAATCCAAGATGCGAATACTTGGCATAATTTGAAATTGCAAAATTTCTTGCGGCAACCGCCTGGGCCTTGAGCGCCTCGAGCGGCCAGTCCTTTGACATTTCCCAAGGAAGAACTCCGTAAAGATATTCGTCCATGCCCAGATGGTTTATGACCGTCAAATCGCTGCCCGAAAAACGTTTGACCATTATTCCGCCCCTATAATTGTGCCCATTGTATGAAAATGTTGAAGTATCGCCATTTTCACCAATAGGCTTTATCACATGCTCTCCGTCCATGCAGTCGTATGCCAGAACATTCCATCCGCCGGACTCGATTACAACCAAGGAGGTGTAATCTTCCAAAGCGAATTCAATTCCGTCTGAATCGTCAGAAAAACTCTTCAATGCCGATTCCGCTTCGGATTTGCTTGAATAGGGGCCGGCACACAAAAACCAACCATCGTCATAAGCGGTAAAAAAAGTTTCGCTTATGTTTTCAAGCATCGAAAATCCACCCGACAGGCTCTTCAAATCCTCCGAGACATCCCCGGCCCTGACAAGAAAAACCTTTTGTGCGGGATCTTTTGACGCTTTCCTTACAACCAATTCGCCGAAGTCAATGCGGCAGCCCATATCCTCATATTCGTCGCCATTCAATTCCAGAAACTCGAATCCCGCATTTGAAGACAATGATATGCTCTCAAGCGAAGGATTGTCGAACGTCAATCCTATCCTTATCGTTTCCGGAATGTTTTCAGTTCCATATGCGAATAAAAATGACAGCATGCATAACGACAAAGCCAATCCGATGCTTGTAAATGCCCGTTTCATAGCCACAGCCCCTTTACCTTTTTCCAAAAAAAACATTGAGGACAAACGTCAATGCAATACTGATAATTATACTCGAAACCAGCGGAAAATAAAAGGTTGCGCTTCCTTTTTTTATTATGAAATCCCCCGGCAGCTTTCCTATTCCCAAAAGAGCTCCCGCTATAAGGAGAACTCCCGTTGCTATGAGGATTGCCCCGATTGTTATTATCGGCCTTCCTCCAAATCCCATATGGTTATCTCCTCTTCGCCTTTCTTTTCCATCCCCAGATGCCTGTATCCCCTTGATGTTACAACCCTTCCCCTTGGCGTCCTGTTTATGAATCCGAGCTGAAGAAGGTATGGCTCGTATACGTCTTCGATTGTATTTCTTTCCTCTCCTGTGGATGCGGCAAGCGTGTCCAGCCCAACCGGCCCACCATCGAACTTGACTATGATTGTTTTTAGTATTTTTCTGTCAACACCGTCCAATCCAAGCGGATCCACTTCAAGAAGCGTCATTGCTTTTGCGACTGTGTCCTCGTTTATTGAACCGTCTCCCATTACCTGGGCATAGTCCCTCACTCTTTTAAGCAGCCTGTTTACAATCCTGGGCGTACCCCTGCTCCTTACCGCAATGAGTGAAGCCGATCCGTCGTCGATTGGAACACCGAGTATGTCCGCCGAACGCAAGACTATCTTCTTAAGGTTCTTTACTTCATAGAGGTCCAGCTTGCATATGACCCCAAACCGGTCTCTCAATGGCGATGTCAGAAGGCCTGCCCTTGTCGTTGCTCCAATCAGCGTGAACCTTGGCAAATCCAGGCGCACCGTTCTCGCGCTTGGACCCTTGCCGATTATTATATCAAGGGCATAGTCCTCCATTGAAGGATAAAGCACTTCCTCGACGCTTCTGCTCAGCCTGTGGATCTCGTCTATGAAAAGCACATCGTTTTCCTGCAGATTGGTAAGTATGGCTGCAAGGTCTCCGGGCCTTTCTATTGCAGGTCCGGAAGTTATGCGTATGCTGACTCCCATCTCGTTTGCGATTATTGACGAAAGAGTGGTCTTTCCAAGCCCCGGGGGGCCGTAAAGCAATACATGGTCCAGTGATTCTTCCCTCATTTTGGCCGCATCGATGAATATTTTCATTTTTTCCTTAAGCTTTTCCTGTCCAATGTATTCATCCAGGGATTTCGGCCTGAGGGAAAGTTCTATTTCGGATTCATCCCTTTTTTTATCCGGGGTTATGACCCTTCGGTCCTGGTTGTTTTCGATCATTTCGGCCTCCTCATCTCTTCAGCAAAGTCTTTAGCGCCTCTTTTATTATGGTTTGAGCTTTCATTCCTTCTTCATAAACCGACTGCACAGCCGTCGATGCGTCTGTCCTGCCGTAACCCAGAGCCATCAGAGCATCAACCGCATCCCTGTTTTCCCCTTTTGAAGGGAGGTTCCTGCCCTGCCTGACGCTTTCGGGCATATCCATTTCCCCGAATTCCTTGATTACCTTGTCCTTCAAGTCCAATATTATCCGCTGAGCGGTTTTTTTACCCACCCCCGAAACACTTGTAAGAGATGCGCTGTCAGATAAGGCTATGCATCTTGCCACATCGTTGTAGTCAATAGTGGACAATACGGCCAAAGCCAATTTTGATCCTATTCCATTTACCTTGTTCAACATCCTGAACATTTTAAGTTCGCTTTTGTCGTAAAAACCATAGAGGCTTATATCGTCTTCCCTTACAACCATGTCCGCATATATCTTCAATTCATCTCCGTCGCTGATTTCCCCGATGGTGTTCATCGAAGTGAAAATGCGGTACCCTATTCCGTTGTTCTCAACAACTATGAAATTTTCTCCCGTATCCTTTACAATCCCTTTTATATAGTCAATCAAGCCCATTCACCTCATTTAATTTTGAAATGCTTTTCCATTATTCCCGAATGCGCATGGCAAATGCCCACTGCCAAAGCGTCTGCGGCATCGTCAGGCCTTGGAATCTCTTTCATGTTAAGCAAAGTCTTTACCATTATCTGTACCTGCTTCTTGTCCGCTCTGCCATAACCGACAACTCCCTGTTTTACCTGCAGCGGAGTATATTCGTAAATTTCAAGATTCGCCTTCGCCGCAGCTACGACCGCGGCACCCCTTGCATGCCCCACCATAAGGGCTGTCGTAACATTCCTGTTGAAAAACAATTCTTCAATGGCAACGGCGTCAGGCTTGTATTTGTCAAAAAGAACATGAAGGTCTTCATAAATCTTTTTAAGCCTGTCCGGCAATTCCATATCCGGGCTTGTCGTTACAGTCCCGTATTCAATTACTTCAAAACGGTTCCCTACGTACGAAATTACTCCATATCCCAAAATCGCATATCCCGGATCAATACCTATTATCAGCATGCCGTCTTTCGCCTGCCTTCCTTTTCTACGATAATTTTCCCACATATTAAAAGGATACAGTCAATCACCGTATCCCAAATCTTTATCCAAAAAGTGATACCAGTCCACCAAAAGCCGATATAACCATAACTAAAGCAATCGCTATTGCAATAATTTTAGCCGTTCCCCTGTTCATCTTTTCACCCCTCAATTCATTCAAATTCATCATCGAATATTGTTGCGCTTTCGTCGTTTTCGATTTCTTCCGTTCTTTTGCCTTGCCTGGGCTTTCTCAAGTCCCAAAAAACCAGGAATATGCCTGCAACAACTAAAAATATCAAGACAGGATCCATAAGTTGCCCCTTTTTTTTAATCATTATAACATAAAATTTTTAAAAAAACTATTTACAAAGAACATACGTTCTATTATAATGAACTTATAGAACACACGTTCGGGGTGATTATATGAAAAAGCGCTACAGAATCGCAAATCGAAAAAAATTCATAACAAGCACAGCTCTTTTGCTATTCCTTTCTTTTTGCATCCTATCAGTGCCTTTGAGGCTTGTTCAGGCAAACGGGATGCAGGAAAAGCAGTACAGGGAAATTGTCGTCAAGCCCGGAGACACAGTATGGGCAATAGCTGAATCGCAAAACCAGGACTGCGATGTCAGGGAAACCGTCTTTGAGATTTTCGAAACCAACCATTTGTCAAATCATATAATAAAACCGGGACAAACAATACTGGTTCCTGTAAAGCTCACCAAATAGAAAATCAGGCACATGCCGCTTTGGCGGATCTGCCTGATTTTATTATTCCCTGAATTTTTTATTTGCATTCCTATGATTCACATTCGCTTGCCTTTTCTTTGAGCTTGTCCTCTGCTCTATGATAGTTTTCTTCATACTCGAATCTCAATTTTTTGATCTTGTTTTCTTCATTCCTGAAAATCATGACATTTCTGCCGCGAATATTCTGTGTTTCAACATATCTGTACCGGTCATTGAGCAATTTGCATATTGTTTCAATGCTTGCCGAGAGCTCTTTTTCCATCTCTTTCCTCTCATGCAAAAAGTTTTCCCTCGAACTTTCCCTAAGCGTTTTTGTAGAATCCTTGTCATGGGATCTGAGATAACTCGTTGAAACCTTTTTTACTTTTGGCGAATACCTGACACTCATAAGAATCCTCCTTCTTTTGAATGGCAACCGGTGTCTTATTCTTTATATACCAAAAGCATGACGCTCTAAACCCGTCCGGTGAAATTCGAAAAACTATTCATCCATCTCCCAATTATGGTGCATGTTCTGCACGTCGTCATTGTCCTCAAGCATATCTATAAGCTTTTCCATCTTTTCTATGTCGCCGCTTTCTTCGAGTTTTGTCATTGTTTGGGGTATGTAACCCAATTCCGCCTTTGCAAGCTTGTATCCGCCTTCCAGCAAAGAATCCCTTACTCCGGCGAAATCCTCCATGGATGTTATTATTTCAGCGAATCCATCCTCGAACTGTATGTCTTCCGCTCCGGCTTCAAGCGCCTCCATCAAAAGAGTCTCCT
>PKTO01000215.1 GCA_002869095.1 Clostridiales bacterium | reverse complement strand
GGATGTTTTGTCGCCCTTCTGACCCCAAGCGCATCGGCATCGTCAAAATATTCTTTGATGTACTTGTCTCCCACTTCTTCCGAGCTTATTCCTTCTTCAATGGCCCTTTTAATTATCTTGTCGTCGACATCGGTGAAATTCTGCACAAAATTCACTCTATATCCTTTGTACTCCAAATAGCGCCTGACCGTGTCAAAAACCACAAAGGGCCTTGCATTGCCTATGTGAAAGAAATTATATACGGTAGGTCCGCAAACATAAAAGTTCACCTCGCCTTCATTGAGAGGCACAAATTCTTCTTTCCTGTTGTTTTGAGTATTGTAAATCTTCATTTCGATTCTCCTTTCCTGATTGTCGCGGCAATAAAAAATCTCCGGCCCTGTGCAACGCACAGAGACGAAGATTTCCGCGTTTCCACTCTGTTTGCCCCCGCAAGGGGACCCCTTTGACCATTAACGCAGGTTGACGTCCGAATCTACTTTTTTTCGATCCGGAAGCTCCAAGGTGCACTAATCGCCTGAAATGAAACCGCTTTCAGCAAATGCGGCTGCTCTCTGTATTCCAGTTTGACCGATATTATTTCCTCTTCAAAGCCTTATGCCATATTGTTTTCGAGCATATAATCTATGCGTTCGATTATTGTTTCCCTTCCAAGCACCTCGATTATCTCAACCATTTCCGGTCCGTGCATTTGACCCGTAAGGGCAATCCTAACCGGCATAAACAAATTCTTCCCTTTTATTCCCGTTTCTTTTTTAAGCGTCTTGAAAATGGTTTTTCCAAATTCGGCGTCGATTGCATCCGCACACTCAACCTTTTCCTTCAGAACATTCAACAAGCCCGGAACATGCTCCATTCTCAAAAGATCCATGGCTTCCTCGTTTTCTACGGCAACCTCTTTGCCGAAGAAAATTTTCGCTTCATCGCCTATTTGGCTCAAATAGGAAAGATTGTCCCTTGAAACCTTGACAACAAGGCGAATCCAATCGTAACGGCCGCTGCAGTCTTCTTCGCTTATCAGTCCCGCTTCCTTCAGGTAGGGTATGCAAAGACGTGTAAGGCGGTCTATGTCCGCTTCCCTTATATAATGCGCGCTTACCCAATTCAGCTTGTCGACGTCGAAAACGCCTCCGCTCTTGGAAACACGGTCCAAACTGAATTTTTCTATCAGCTCTTCCATTGACATTATTTCCTGGTTGTCTTCCGGTGCCCATCCCACCATCGCTATATAGTTGACCAAAGCCTCCGGCAGATAACCCTTTTTCCTGAAATCCCCAACCGCGACATCGCCCTGTCTCTTGCTGAGCTTCTTCTTGTCCCTGTTGAGTATGTTTGGAAGATGCACAAACTGAGGAGCATCCCATCCAAAGGCTTCGTACGTATATATATGCTTGGGCGTTGACGGCACCCATTCCTCGCCTCTAATTACATGGGTTATTCCCATCAGGTGGTCGTCAACTATTACCGCAAGGTGATATGTCGGGTATCCGTCGCTTTTCATCAACACCTGGTCGTCCATGTCGTCCGTGTTTACAGATACGCGGCCTCTCACAAGGTCGTTGAAAACTATTTCGCGGTTGGCGGGAAGCTTCAGCCTGATGACATGGGGTTCGCCTGCGGCTGCCCTTTTCCTGGCTTCTTCGAGGCTTATCCCCCTGCAAAGTCCGTCGTATTTTGTTATTTGCCCCATCGCCTTCTGATCATTCCTCAGCTTGTCCAATCTGTCCTTGGTGCAGAAGCAATGGTAGGCATGGCCGCTTTCCAAAAGCTGATCAATGTATTCCCGATAGATTTCGAGCCTGTCCGATTGTATGTATGGTCCGAAATCACCATTTTCATCAAGCTTGCCGTCTTCTCCCACGAAGGGCCCTTCCTGATGGTGTATGCCGGTCCATTCAAGAGCCTCGATAATATTCTCGACAGCACCCTCAACAAGGCGCGTCCTGTCCGTATCCTCTATTCTCAATAAATAAACTCCATTCTGCTGTTTTGCAAAAAGGTAGTTATATAAAGCCGTCCTGAGTCCGCCTATATGCACATATCCTGTCGGACTGGGCGCAAATCTTACCCTTACACTCATTATGAGTTCCTCCTAAATTGATATTCTCCGTTAATTATATCTTATATGTACTGGGCTATCAAGAAAGATTGGCCAATCTAAAGATTGACCAATCCGCTCAATTCACCATGCATAATGTCCGTTTTGCTTCCCAGTCTTCTGTCCCTGTATTCGACAATCCCTTCAGATGCGTTTTTACCAACTACAACAATTTTCGGAATCCCGAGAAGTTAGCAGTCCTTGAACTTGAAACCTGCCCTCTCAGGTCGGTCGTCCAGTATGACATCTTTTCCCAAAGATGAAAGTTCCGCTGCAACCTTTTCGCCCAAAGCGGCCTGCTCCTCTTTTTTTGAATTGAGAACAAGCACATGGACATCGTATGGAGATGCTTTTTCCGGCCAGCAAATCCCCATTTCATCCCTGTTTTCCTGGCATACCATACCGGCAACCGAATAAAGGTCAATGCGTCCTTGGTTGCAGCCGAATGCGGAAGCCTTCCCTTCCGCATTCAAAAACGTCATGCCCGAAGCTTCCGAAAAAGATTCGCCATAGTTTGCAAAGCTCCCCAACTCGAATCCCCTGACGAGCTTCAAGGCCTTCCCGCAGCAGGGACACGGGTCTCCTTCCTCAGCATACACAAGGTCCTCCACTCTCGAGGCTTTGTAGTCGCGTCCGTAAAGCACATTTTTCAAATGGTAGTCCTTTTTGTTGGCTCCTGCAACCATAAGCCCTGAAACGGGTATTTCGGAATCGGCCCAGATTTCCGCCCCAAGGCCTACCGGACCAATGAAGCCTGATTTTGAACCTATTTTTGCTTCTATTTCTTCATCTTCAGCCATTTTTATTTCATCCGCATCTATTTCAAGGATTTCAGAAAGCTTGTGCGGGTTGAATGTCCTGTCGCCTCTCATCATCAAAACAATGAGCCTGCCTCCTGCGGAAACGGCTATCGCTTTCGAAATCTTCGTTTCCGGAACATCCGCAAATACGCTTAGGTCCTTTATCGTTTTCACTTGCGGAGTATGGATCATCTCAGGCATTTCGGGCCCGCACTCTTCCGCCTTTTGGAGTTGCTTGGACGCCATTCTTTCTGTCGCGGCATATCCGCAGGATTCGCACCGAAGCACCGCTTTGTCTCCCTGTTCGTGTCCCGCCCACAATATGCCTCTTACACCTGGCTTGAATTCATCCTTGGAGTCTTTGACGAATTTGGCGTCAATGCCGATTTCACTCATCTTTTCCGCAATAGCCGATGGAAAGGAAGCATAGCTTTTATCGTTTGCCTCCAGGCTGTCAAAAAATCTCCAATAATTTAATCCCGCAAAATATTTGCTTCCGAAGACTCCCGCGCTTGCCTTGTAGTCCATGCGCTCCACCATTTGCTTGAAACAGAAACCCGCAGGATAATCCTTGTAAGACTTTAGTTCATTTTCAATCAAGGAAGCCATCAGTCCTGGAAATCCGTTTTTCCCGGCCATGTTAGGCGGAACCGAAATCATTTCGCATCCGGTTTCTTTCAGCGTTTCTTCGAAGAAAGAGCACAAGCGTCCGATGAGTTTCGCACCTCTTGCGAATTGCATTGAAACACCCGGAGTCAATTCCTTGAAATAATTCCCTCTGAAAAGAAGGCTCTGATTTTCCGGAACGAAAGTTCTTTTGTGTTCTTTCAGTGTCTTTCCGGTCATCTCTGACATTCTTGCTATCATTGCGCCATCGCCTTTCAACATAATCCGGTTTTAGTATGCTCTTGCCAGGTAAACCATATGCTTTGCCTTTTTGCCGCAGAATGGGCATACATCTGAAATTTTCTCCTGTTCAAATGGTATGCATCTTATTGTGGCTCCGGTTTCTTCCTTTATGGCTTCCTCGCATTCTCTGTCTCCGCACCACATGGCTTTCATGAATCCAGGACTTTCTTTCATCTTTTTCTTGAAATCGTCATAGTTGTCGATCGTATAGGTTTTTTCGTCACGCATCTTTTTGGCTTTTTCGAACATGTTGTCGTGTATGTCGTCCAAAAGTTTGGCGATGTGAAGCCCAAGGTTTTCTATGGGAACAGCTTCTTTTTCAAGCGTGTCCCTCCTGGCTACCATGACTTGGCTTTTCTTGATGTCTCTCGGTCCGATTTCTATTCGCACCGGGACGCCCTTCATTTCATATTCATTGAACTTCCATCCGACCGTGTTTGTTGTATCCGCATCCGTTTCCACTCTTATCCCCAGATTTTTGAGTTCGTTGTGGATTTTTTCAGCTTCCTCCAAGACTCCGCCCTTGTTTTGGGCAATAGGAATTATTACAGCCTGAATAGGCGCCATCCTTGGAGGCAAAACCAATCCCCTGTTGTCTCCATGGACCATTATTATGCCGCCGATAAGCCTTGTGGAAACACCCCATGATGTTTGGTATGGAAATTCAATTTCACCGGTTCTCCCTTGGAAGTTGATGTCGAAGGCTTTTGTGAAATGTTGTCCAAGATTATGGGAGGTTCCGGCCTGGAGCGCTTTTCCGTCGTGCATCAAGGCTTCCATGGTGTATGTCGCATGGGCTCCGGCAAATTTTTCCCTGTCGCTCTTCTGCCCTACAACTACCGGGATCGCCATCAGTTCTTCAGCCGAAGCTTTGTATACCTGAAGCATCCTCAGTGTTTCCTCCTGAGCCTCTTCATAGGTCTCATGGATTGTATGCCCTTCCTGCCAAAGGAATTCCGATGTCCTGAGGAAAGGCCTGGTGCTTTTTTCCCATCTTACTACGCTGCACCACTGGTTGTAGAGGAAAGGGAGGTCCCTGTATGAATTAAGCCATTTTGCATACATTGAGCAAATTATTGTCTCGGATGTCGGACGTACGCAAAGACGCTCTGCAAGCCTTTCGCTACCTCCGTGAGTTACCCAGGCCACCTCGGGCGCGAATCCTTCCACATGCTCTTTTTCCTTGTTCAAGAGACTTTCCGGTATAAGAAGCGGGAAATAGCAATTCTTGTGCCCTGTTTCCTTGAACCTCCTGTCCATGTCTCTCTGAATTTCTTCCCACAGCGCATATCCATAAGGCTTTATGACCATAAAACCCTTTACGGGTGAATAATCAACAAGATCGGTCTTTTTTATCACGTCTGTGTACCATTGAGGAAAATCAACCTCCATAGGCGTTATTTCCTGTACAAATTGCTTTTCGTTTGTTTCCATTTTTGATCCTCCTGTGTTTTTTTATATTATAAAAGCCTTCGTCTCTAGATAGAGACGAAGGCTCGCGGTACCACTCTAATTAATCCAATAGGATTCTCTTTCTGCAGCTTTAACGGACTGCCGGCGCACCATTTCTCAATGGAAGCTCGGAGGCGGGTTGGGCAATTCCGCACAGGAAACCTTCCAGCCAATGGATTTCCCTTTCTTTCTGCGGCCTTTCTATGCCTTTTTTCCTCTTCATTGCCTTTTTGCTTTATAAATTACTAACATGATATAAGAAAACACTTTCATTGTCAATTGCGATTGACAAGTTTATCGATCAAAGCGACAGCTTTTACCTCGATTCCTTCTTCCCTGCCTGCGAATCCAAGCCCTTCGGTTGTGGTGGCTTTGATTCCAAAGCAGGTTTATTTTGCGCCCGAAGCCTCAGCAAGGCATTTTTTCATGGCTTCAGCATATGGGCCTATTCTAGGCCTTTGCGCAATGAGCACAGTATCGACATTTACTATTGCGTAGCCTTCCTCGGCAAGCATTCCGCAAACACGCTTCAATAAAACGAGGCTGGATATACCCTTTATTGAATCGTCGTCGTCCGGGAAATGAAGCCCTATGTCCCCCATCGCCGCCGCTCCGAGCAATGCATCGCATATGGCATGAACCAAAACGTCCGCATCGGAATGTCCTTTGAGGCCTTTTTCAAAAGGTATCTCGACCCCACCCAGAACCAGAGGCCTTCCGCTGCAAAAGCTGTGAACGTCATATCCTATTCCTATCCTCATTCTAAAATCCCCCTTTGCCTGGCCGCAAGAATTTCCGCAAAAGGAACATCCTCGGGGGAAGTCAGCTTGATGTT
>PKTO01000105.1 GCA_002869095.1 Clostridiales bacterium | reverse complement strand
TTTCTCTTAGCAACTCAATAGCCTTTTCAATGTTTCCTTCAGCTTCAACAAGCGCTTTTTTGCAATCCATCATTCCTGCGCACGATGTCTCTCTAACTTCTTTAACCATTGCAGCTGTTACAGCAGCCATATTAAACATCTCCTTCTTATCTGTATTAAATATTATATTTATTATTCAGCAGTTTCTTCTCCTGCGATTTCCTCCACACCATCTTCTTTGGCAACGCTTTTTTCTTCAGCGGCTGCTTCTTCCATTTGTTCGCCTTGTTTTCCTTCAATTACAGCGTTTGCAATTGTTGCAGTTATAAGTTTGACAGCTCTTATAGCATCGTCATTCCCAGGAATTATCAAATCGATTTCATCAGGATCACAGTTTGTATCAACTATTGCCACAACTGGAATACCCAATTTTTTGGCTTCAAGAATGGCAATTCTTTCTTTTCTTGGATCTACAACATATATTACATCCGGGATTCGCTTCATTGTTTTGATTCCGCTAAGGAATTTTTCCAACTTTTCTTGTTCATGCTTAAGTTTGATTACTTCTTTTTTGGTAAGCAAATCGAATGTTCCGTCGTTTTCCATTTTTTCAAGCTGTAAAAGGCGATCCACTCTTTTTCTTATTGTGGTGAAATTGGTAAGCATTCCGCCCAGCCATCTCTGGTTGACGTAATACATTCCGCATCTTTTTGCTTCCTGCTCAATTGACTGCTGAGCCTGTTTTTTGGTTCCGACAAAAAGAATGGTTTTGTTGCCTGTAGTGTTTTCTTTAACGAAATCATAAGCCTTGTCAATCATTTTCACAGTTTTCTGCAAATCAATGATATAAATTCCGTTTCGTTCCGTAAAAATATACTCCGCCATCTTCGGGTTCCATCTTCTCGTTTGGTGTCCGAAATGAACCCCCGATTCTAAAAGTTGTTTCATTGATACTACTGACATTTGTAAATCCTCCTTTGGTTTTTTCCTCCCCTTTGCCTGTTTTAGACGACTTCGTTAGAAGCACCTGTCAAAAAATTAATGCAAAAGGTGTGTTTTTGTGCCTTTGACAGTATAACATGTAAGCTTGCTTAAAGCAATAAAAATAGACGGCTGATGCCGTCTATTTTTTAAGTTTCTTCAGTTCCTCCAGCAACCTGTCATTCAATATCCTTATGAACGTCCCTTTCATCCCAAGGGATCTTGATTCGATGACGCCGGCACTCTCAAATTTTCTTAACGCATTTACAATCACAGACCTTGTGATTCCAACCCTGTCTGCAATTTTGCTTGCTACAAGCAAACCTTCATTTCCGTCGAGTTCAGCGAAGATATGTTCAATCGCTTCAAGTTCCGAGTAGGAAAGAGTACCTATCGCCATTTGCACAACAGCTTTTTTTCTGGCTTCCTCCTCAATCTTCTCGCTCTTTGATCTTAAAATTTCCATTCCTACGATTGTTGCTGAATATTCAGCCAAAACAATATCTTCCTCTTCAAATTTGCTGTTGTATCGCGCAAGCACGAATGTGCCAAGCCTTTCTCCATTCCCTATTATGGGAACAATTGTGACAAACTTTTCAAAACTTTCAATATCATATTTGAAAATTTTAAGCAAATCATCCCCAGTTATATTGTAATTAGTATATGTTATTCTAATCAATTCATCGTTGTACTCATCCGGGAACTTTTTCAAACCTGTTTTTTCATCTGTAATAATTGAAGCATCCGAGGCATCGGATAGGCTTACTCCAAGAATCTTGCCCCTTTTGTTTGAAACGTATACATTCGCATCCAAGATTTCACTCAAGGTTTTACATAGCTCTGGAAACGAAACAGGAGCGTCTGCAGACTGCTGCAGTATTCTATTAAGTTTCCTTGTTTTGTTCAATAAACTGCTGTCCATTATTTTACCTCCTAAAGGTCTTATAGACATTATAACTGATTTATTGGAAAATTTAAAATAATTATTATTTTTATGTTTTTTCAATCAAATAATCACAATTCTCGTTAGTGCATTTGACCGTTGTCTTCTTTCCGCTTTTTTTCTCTACAAGCATAGAATGGCATTTGGGGCATTTATCTTTAACCGGCTTGTCCCATGTGCTGAAATCGCATTTGGGATAATTGAGGCAACCATAAAAAACCCTGCCTTTTTTTGTCCTTCTTTCAACAATGTCCCCTCCGCAACTCGGGCATTTTACACCTGTTTTCATAACTATCGATTTTGTATTGCTGCATTCCGGATAATTTGAACACGCTAAAAATCTGCCGAATCTTCCATGTTTTATAACCATAGGACTTCCGCACTTTTCACATATTTCATCAGTTTCCTCTGTAAGGTCAACTTTTTCTATTGCCTCGTCTGCGGCTTTCAATGCATTTGAAAACGGTTTATAAAAGTCCCTCACAACTTTACGCCATGGCATTTCATTTGATTCGATTTTGTCAAATTCAGCTTCCAAATTTGCAGTGAAATCAATATTCACGATGCTCTTGAAATAATTTTCCATCAATTCGTTTATCATTATGCCCAATTCCGTAGGATAGAGAAGTTTCTTTTCCCTTCTGACATAACCCCTTGATATTATTGTTGATATCGTAGGGGCGTAAGTACTCGGTCTGCCTATGCCGTTTTCCTCCATTGCCTTAACCAAAGTCGATTCCGAAAATCTTCCTGGTGGTTGTGTAAAGTTTTGCTTGAATTCCCTGTCAACCTGCTTGAGAGCCACACCTGTAGGTATATCCGGTATTTCAATGTCTTTTACGTTTGCATATGAATACACTTTGAGGAAACCGTCAAAATTTAATTTGATTCCGTTTGCCTTGAATATGTACTTTCCATTGGATATGCCAAGTTGTAATGAATCGCTCTTGGAATCAGCCATTTGGCTTGCAATGAATCTTTCCCAAATGAGCTTGTATATCTTGTATTGATCAACTTTCAACTGTGATTTTATATCATCGGGTTTCAAACTTGCATCAGTCGGTCTGATTGCTTCATGGGCGTCTTGAACTGATTTTCCGTTCTTTGCAGCTTTACCGCCTTCTTTTTTAAGATAGTTTTCTCCATAATATTCCAAAATGTGCTCTTTTGCCATTTCTTTTGCATAATCTGAAATCCTTGTAGAATCTGTTCTGATATAAGTCACAAGACCGATTGTGGTCTTTCCAATTTGCATCCCTTCATACAATTGTTGGGCTATCATCATCGTTTTCTTTGTCGAAAAGCCGTATTTATTTGCAGCATCCTGCTGCAGGCTGCTGGTTGTGAATGGTTTATACGGAGAGCGGCTTTTCGTTTTTTTCTCTGATGAATCTACCCGGTAATCCTCAGGGCTTAGCTCTTCCAATATTCTATCCATTTCGGTTTTGTTATTTATTTTTATCTTTTGGTTTTTATCACCATAAAAAACTGCATCAAAAACCTCTTTTTCTTTTGTTTCCAATTTTACGTTCAATGTCCAGTATTCATCAGGAACAAAATTGTTTATTTCGTTTTCTCTGTCGCATATCATTTTTGTCGTTACCGACTGAACGCGTCCCGCACTTAAGCCTTTCCTCATTTTTCTCCAAAGCAAAGGACTTATGCTGTAACCTACAATTCTGTCCAGCACTCTTCTTGCCTGCTGCGCATCAACCAAATTCTTGTTTATTTTCCTGGGAGATTTCACGGCATTTTTTATAGTTTCCTTTGTAATTTCGTTGAATTCGACACGACAAATTTCGTCTTCCGGAATAGAAAGAGCCTTTGAAAGATGCCAAGATATGGCTTCGCCCTCTCTATCGGGGTCAGTCGCAAGATATACCTTGTCAGCTTTCTTGGCTTCACTTCTCAATTCCTTCAACACTTTTCCTTTTCCCCTGATTGTTATATATTCAGGTTCAAAATCTTTTTCAAAATCAATGCCCATCTTGCTTTTCGGCAAATCTCTAACATGGCCCACCGAAGCCTTTACCTTATATCGGCTTCCAAGAAATTTCGATATCGTTTTTGCTTTCGCCGGAGACTCTACAATCACTAAATTTTTCATTAAATCACCTTTTCTTTCAGCAGTGAGACCTATTATAACAGATTATTATATAATTTTCAAAATCTTTTACTTTTTTATGCAATATTTATCACCGGGTTCAAGATAAATTTTGTCCTTGATCAAGAGCATCATCAACGCGCTCTTTATTTCATTTACGCCCATCATATTGCATGAAAGCAATTTGTCAATGTGCACAGGACTTTCATACTCGATTGTTTCAAGAAGTTTCTTTTCAGCATCCGTCATTGTTGTTTCAGCCAATTTTTCAAGAGGTGTTGCATTATTTGCTTTGGCATAAATGTCTATCACCTCGGCAATGTCAAGCAGGCATTCCGCCCCTTGCTTTATCAATTTATTGGAACCCATTCCGTAATTACCCATTATCCCGCTTGGAACAGAATAAACATCCTTTCCTTGTTCAAGCGCAAAATCCGCAGTAATCAAGGCTCCGCTTTCAAGGCCCGCTTCTATAACAATCAAAGCATCGCATAATCCGCTTATTATCCTGTTTCGCCTCGGGAAATTATATGGCAATGGATTCACACCCACTCCAAACTCGGTTATCAAAAGCCCTTTTTTTGAAATTTGGTCGTGCAAAGATTTATTCTTTGCCGGATAGCATTTGTCTATGCCTGTCCCCATGACTGCGACAGTGGAGCCTTGTCCCGTCAAAGCCCCGATGTGGGCGCTGGAATCGATTCCATATGCCATTCCGCTTATTACGGTGATGCCTGCTTTGGAAAGGCTTTTGGCAAAATCATATGCAACTTGCCTTCCGTAATTGCTGCATTTTCGTGATCCGACTATCGCAATGCAGGGTCTCTTGTTAAGCATTTCAAGATTACCCTCATAAAACAACACCAATGGAGGATCATAAATTTTTTTCAATTGCTCCGGAAACCTATTCTCACTTATGTCGACAAAAGAAAAATTGCCCTTGCTTATTTTTTGTCTGTAAATGCCGTATTCGCTTGCATCCATATCTTTTTCGGCCATTGAAACCAATTCTTTCAGGCAGAATATCCGTTTTTCTTCTGTCGGACTGTTCAAATGCTCTGATATCAATTCATTGATGATCTTGTTTCTCTTTCCCATATGATTGATTTTCAAATAATTCTCACGCATTTATTCACCCTCTTTTAAATATTCCAATATTTTGTTTCAAGGTTCCTGTAGCTCAGGGATTCCATAAGGTGATTTGTTTCAATGGTTTCCTTTCCTTCAATGTCTGATATTGTCCGGGCAACCTTTATTATTTTATTGTATGACCTGGCACTTAAGCCCATTTTAGAGAATGCTTCCTTCAATAATAATTTTGAGTCGTCGTTCAAACTGCAATATCTTTTAATCTGCCTGTTGTCCATTTCCGAATTAGTAGATATTTTCGAGTTTGAAAATCTCTTTTTCTGTCTTTCTCTCGCAAGAATCACAGATTCCCTTATTTCTTCAGAAGACCTGAAATGCCTGTTCTTATCGTTTAATTCGTCAAATGCGACACTTGGAACTTCTATGTGCATATCCATTCTGTCCAGTATTGGACCTGATATTCGGCCCATGTATCTTCTTATATCGCCAATGCTGCACTTGCATTCATGATGGCTGTCTCCATAATAGCCGCACGGGCAAGGATTCATGCTGGCAATCAAAACAAAATCCGACGGATACGTCACGGTTGAATTGACTCTTGTAATTGTCACCATTCTATCTTCCAACGGCTGCCTCAATGCTTCAAGAGCCTTTCGTGAAAATTCGGGCAATTCGTCCAGATAAAGTACTCCGTGGTTAGCCAGTGAAATTTCCCCGGGTCTTGGATTGTTTCCTCCTCCTGTAAGTGAAACAGAAGACAATGTATGGTGAGGGCTTCTGAATGGACGTTCAAGTATTATTGCACGTTTCTTCATAAGACCTGCAATACTGTAGATTTTAGTGACTTCGAGCGCCTGTTTTTCATCAAGCAACGGCAATATTGTCGGGTATCTTTTTGCCAACATGGTTTTTCCCGATCCGGGCGGCCCTATCATAAGAAGATTATGATTGCCCGCAGCTGAAATTTCCATTGCCCTTTTAGCGTTTTCCTGCCCATATACTTC
>PKTO01000001.1 GCA_002869095.1 Clostridiales bacterium | reverse complement strand
ATCATGGCAACAGCCAAGACAATTGCAATTTGTTTTACGAAACGATTTTTCATTTGTAAATCCTCCATTTTGTTTTCGTGTTCAGTTTATTGTTTTATATTTCGATGATTTGCGCAAATCATTTAAAAAAAGACGTCAGATGTCAGATGTCAGTAAATGCGTTAAAAACCCAAATGACACAAAGTGATTTTTTCTCTTGCTGTCTTTGCTTTTTCTTTAATCTTTTACTGCTAACTGCCCGCTGCCCGCTGCATACTACCTTTCATGCAGACAACGAAGAAATTATGATTTCTCGTCAGTCTGAGCGGGTCCAAGGGGTCGCAACATACTCAACCCATTCAATAATCTTAAACAAGGCCATAGATAAAAGCACTATTATGACTATGACTGCAAAAACCTTGTCGTAGGCAAAGGTGTTCTTTACTCTCAACATGTATATTCCAAGGCCTTCGGTTCCTCCAAGCCACTCTCCTATGACAGCTCCCATTACAGAGTATGTGGCGGCTATCCTGAGACCCGAGAAAAAGCTTACCAATGATCCCGGAAATTTCACCATCCTGAAAATCTGAAACTTGTTGGCCCCCATTGATTTAAGAAGATTCACCATGTCGCGGTCTGCCGAAGACAGCCCCTGCAGCAGGCTTACCACTATGGGGAAAAAGCACACCAAAACAACAACTATTATCTTGGGAAGCTTGCCCAGTCCAAACCATATCACGAAAAGCGGCGCCAATGCTATTATGGGCACCGTCTGCGAAACGACAATCAAAGGATACAGGGATTTTCTTATCCATTCAACGCTGTCCATCAGTATCGCCAATATGAGTGACAATATTATGGCAACTGCAAATCCCAGCGAAGCCTCATAGACTGTAACCGCCATATGGCCCTTTACTGCCGGAAATATTTCAAAAATTGTGAAGAAGATATCCGTGGGCGAAGGCAGTATGAACCTCTTCACAAGCCCTGTGTCTACAACAACCTGCCATATGGCAAGAAGCGCCGCCGCGAGAATCAGCGGGGCAGCCCTATTCTCTATATTTGCCGATTTTTTCATTCATCGTCACGCCCTCGGATTTATAGTCGACTTTTATTACAGAGCAGACTCTGGCCGCTCCGCTCTCGATGCATATCTCATGCGCCTTCTTAACCAAACCCATAAGCTCGTCGTATTCGCCTTCCATGGTTGTTTCCATTGGTCCGACCTCGTAGTCGACTCCGGATGCTTCGATCATTTCTATGACCTTGTCCACCGTGGGATAAATCTTCTCTTCATCAACACACGGTATGACCTGCAAACTAACATTTACTCTTGGCATTTTGTCTCCCTCCAATTAAAAATCCCCTTGCATATAGGCAAAGGGAAATAAATGCGTTCATTATTTCCCTCCGCTGGCATTATCCAGTTCAGGTTTGATGGGTCGGAATAATTCCCTCTCAGCCGCTTCGGCAGCTCCCCCTTGTCGTTGTATCAACATAATATTATAACTAATACTCTTTTTCGTCAACCTTTTTTATTCTATCCAATACAATATTGTACCCCTCGGCCCCATATTGTATGCATCTGTTGACTCTGCTTATCGTCGCAGTGCTGGCTCCTGTTATTTTTTCGATTTCATGGTATGTTTTGTTGTCATTGAGCAGTTTTGCCACTTGCAGTCTCTGCGATATCGATTGCAGTTCCTTTATTGTGCATATGTCCTCAAAAAAACGATAGCATTCCTCCCTGCTTTCCAAAAGCAGAACGGCGTCGAACAGTTGGTCCATGAATTCATTTGAAAGCTTCGATTCGTAGGTCATGGTCTTCACTCCCAAAAGATATTTTGCTTCTTTTCCATTTTAACACATGTGCTTTATCATTGTAAAGTGTTAAAGTAATGCGAGGACACCAATACTTTTGTTTTTTCAGTCGGCCCTCACAAGCCTTGAGACTCTCCCGGGAACATCCTTAAGGGACATTTCCTTCTTGCCGGTCAGCACCCACAGGGTATTTTTGTTGACCGGCTTTTCTTCCAAAACCTCTTCCCCGCCTCCGTCTGTAAAATACACCAGCAATGCGTTGCGCAAATCGTGCTCCCTTATGTATTTGAATACGGGTGAAAACTTGGTTCCGCCCCTGCCCTTGAAAACCGTCTTCATGTCGGACGGCCTCTCAAGCTCGTACGCGCGCTGAAGTTTCGCGTCGCATTCTATTATGGTAACCTTGTGCCTCGTGTTTTTCAGCATCTCAAAAATTTCGTTCACTGCTTTCCGAAGGTCGACGCTGTCCATGCTTCCGCTTGTGTCGACTGCCACCACCAGTCGGGTTTCATAGCGCGGAAGGCTTCCTCTCAAGTCCAGCCTGTCGGGCTGCCTCCTGTTTTTTCTGGTCACGGTTTTTCTGTAAGGCGCCGGAATTGTCCCTGCAAGATTCCTTAAAATCTTCTGCCATGGAAGCTCCGGGCTTTGCCTCAGTCTATCCACGGCTTCCTCGAGTCCGTCCGGAATTTCGCCCCTCATGGACTTTTGCACTATGCCGCGGATCAAGTCGTCCTGAGCCTCCATCACCGCTTCCTCCGACATTTCCCATATCTCGTGGCAACGGTTCTCGTCGTGCTTTGCGGCCTTGTCTTCATCCTCTGCGGATTCGTCGGATTCGCCATCCTTATTTTCGGATTCTGGAGGTTCATCCTCTGAATATGCGGGGCTTTCCTTTTCATCCTCTTCATCCTGCGAAGCATCTTCTTCTGGCTGCTCGAGGGCTTTTTTGATCAATTCGGCGTAAGCTTCCATGGAAAGGCCCTCCGGCAGCCTTCTTCCTACGGCTTCCGAAACCGACAAAAGCGTAGGCTCCCACGGGGGCAGATCGTCTATGTATTGGTCTATCGCTATGTCAGCGGCAAGATTGAGTATGCGGTTTTCATAAACCCCCCTCAAATCTTTTTTCCTCGTAATATGCCCGTTTATCAAGTGGTATATCTGGTGCTTTATTTCCGCCTTGGCCTGCTTGATCGTCAGGTCGGCCATCATGGACGGATTGAATACGAATTGTATCCCCGAAAGGTTCAATCGTATGCCAGCCCCGGTGGGCAAGGAGGCGTCCAGGCTTCTGTCCACCTGCACCATGAAGCTTCCGAAAAAATTGTCGTTCTTGTTGAGCATGGAGAAAACGATGTCGCCCAAAAGGTCCATGGACCTGGCCTTTAGGCCTTCGTCCAGTTTCCCCGCCTTTTCGAGATCGGCCTTCAGATTTTTTCTCTTTTTGTCGTATCCTTGAGGCTTCATTCAGTGTCCTCCCGTCATAGCGACAGTCTGTCGTCAAGAAAATACGCCTTTGTGCGCATGCTTCCGTATCTGTCAACAAGAATCGCCTTGTCGCATTGTATATGCTTTGAATCTATGAAGCTTCTAAGGTATTCCCCGTCGGGATCATCCTTTGAAAGGACCTCCCCTATTACAGCCTCGGACTCTTCCCAGGAGAGATTGTAGCAATCGTATTCCAGGGCCTTTGCCGAAATGGACAGGGCCCTTCTCAGAACATCCGGGTCCGGATTTCTTATGTGGTTGAGATGGCTGAGCGATTCCTCGATCGCTTCCATTTGTATTTCCTTGACCGGGTTTTCTATGTACTTGAGGTATTTCATGCCCTGCTCTACAACCTTGCGCTGAACGGCCTCTGTCGGCTTCCTTATGCATTTTATCCGCTCTGGGTTCTTTGACACAGCCAATAGCTGCACCCTTTCCGTGGGGTCGCCGATGTCATGGATTCTGAAGGCGTACTCCTTTACCGCCTGTATCTGGATTTCCTCGTGGGGATTTTCTATGAACCTTATGTTGTCTATGTTCTTTTCTATGCAGAGCTTCTGAATCTCAAGACTCGGATTTTCTATGAATCTCACGGCCCTTCCGTTTTGGCCTATTGCCTCTTTTATCATTTCGGTGTCCGGCTCCCTTACAAACTCTATGGCGTCGCCGTTTTTACCGAGAGCCTTCATTAGGACGGCTTTTGACGGATTCTTCATCAGCTTTATGGAAAAAGGATATACATCCGCCGCAAAGAGTCTTTCGTTCTCCGTTTCCAGACGATTGCCGAAAAGCTCCATCAAAAATGATTCCGAAGGCTTTTCTACAAGCCGCAAAAGGTCCCGGTTTCCCCTTACCGCTTTAAGAAGCACCTTCTCCTTTGGATTCTTTATGTGCAATACGGCCCAGAGGTTCTTGTCCACGGCAGCAAGCTGAACCTTTTCGGTGGGTTTTTCCATGTATTCGATGGCGTCTCCGAACTCGTTTGTGTCCTTGTATATCTCCCCTGTCATCACCGCGGCAAGCTGGACCGCTTCCGAGGGATTCTCCAAAAATCTGATTGCCCTTCCGTTCCATGAATTTTCAACAGCCTTTATCTGTACTGCTTCCGGAGGATTAGATATGAACTGTACAAGATCGCCGTGAAAACCCACACAATGCAGCTGAACGGAAAGTGCCGGGTTCTTTATATGCTGGATTGTGGCTGCCCCCCTTCGGACCGCCTCCATCTGCACTTCTTCCGACGGATTGTCAACAAACCGTATGGCGCTTCCCTCCCAGGAATTGCGTATTGCCTTCAGTATGGTTTCATCAAGAGGATTCTTTATTTTCCTTATGCAGTTGCCGTTCTTGGAAACAAGCCTGAGCTGGTCGCTCTTTTCCATGGACCTTTTCATAAAAAGCTCCTTTCTAGTAAACGGATCTTACTCCCTCGTAATAGGCTTCAAGAAACGCTTCTATTCCTACGAACAAGGGGTAAAGGCTTTCGCCATGGTCAGATTTTATTCTCTGCATTATTGACATCCTGAGGTCAAGCGGGCAGAGCGACAAGAATTCGGTGAATCTTTCGAGCTCTTTTTCGAGAAGGTCGTCCTCCAGAAGCTCTTCGAGGCGTGCGAGACAGTTTTGCGAAGATATGAACAGCCTCGAATGGGATTCGCCCCTTATCCTGTCTGCAATGGATTCGTCAATCTTGGAGCCCCCTAAAACATCTTCAGGAGAAATCAGGGGGTTTTGCTTGTTCTCAAGAAAGGCGAAAAAGTCCTGGGCTATAAGTCTCCCCAAGTTGCCCCTCAGAACATTGAAGAAGACCGTGGGCTTGTAGATTTCCCTGTTCTTCTCATACAATTCGTATGCATCGGATACCCTTTCCCAGCTTCGCGGAGTGGCCTTTATGGTTTCCTTTGCCCTCGGCGTATGCAGCAGATTGGGGAATGTCGCCACAAATGCCAGTATGTCGGGATGTATTTTGTTGGCGGTGGCCCATTCAAGCCAGGACTGTATGTCGGAATCCATGAAAAGCCATACGAACCGGTCTTCCTGCGCCGGATCCATGTCAACTACCCTGTAGTCGGTCTGCTGGTATTCCATGTATTTGTTGGAAGGGTTCATAGCGGCAATCACAAGCACATTGTCGTTAAGCCTGTATCCGTTTATCTCCCGGTTCAAAATTATGTTCATCAATTCCTGCTGAACTGCATGCTCGCATCGGTTCAATTCGTCTATGAAAAGCACGACCTTGCCGCTTTTCCCCTCATTCAATATTGATTCCACTTCGGCAAGCTTGGTATGCACTGCATACACAGTTCTTCTGGCTTCTTTTCCAAGCGTCTCGGAGTAAAAGGTCTCCACCGTAGGGAGCCCTCCTATTTCACCCTCTTTTAGCAAATTGGCATCAAGAGACACGCAGGCGGCGTTCATTTCGTCGGCCAGCTCCCTGACAAGAGCAGTCTTGCCTATTCCGCTTTCTCCCACGATCAAAGGCACCCAGCCGCTTTCGAGAACAAGCCGGGCAGTCATTTTAGTGCTTGTGAAATCCATGAACTTATCCCTCCTAAAAATTCCTTATTTCGTCAAACGGGTACAAACGCACCATTGCCCTTCCGATTATGCTGTCCATGTCGATATGGCCGACCTTGGGGCTTCGGCTGTCCAGGCTGACTTTCCTGTTGTCTCCAATCACGAAAAGTTTCCCTTCTTCAACAATCAAATCGACATTGCCTTCGGTTTCGCCTACGCTTAAGTACTCCTCCTCTAGAAGCTCCTCGTTTACGACCACCTTGCCCGCGTAAATCACTATGTGGTCGCCGGGAAGCCCTATGATTCT
>PKTO01000093.1 GCA_002869095.1 Clostridiales bacterium | reverse complement strand
GCTTCCGCAACACCCGGCGCCTTCGGGAAAGAAGTTGCCCCGTTGTCCATATAGACATTTTTATTCATCCAATTCTCCTCTCTATGGCATTTTCTACTATCCATTATAATGCAAAACACTAATTTTTTCCTTATCATAGTTTTTTTTTATACAATGATTGCTGTCATTGATAATCATTATTTCTACTGCAATAAAATCATTGTTAAAATGAAAACGCAATCAAACCACATATATCGAAAGGAGTCAACAAAATGCAAAGCAAGAAAGGAATAATCGCAACGGGTGCGGCCATAGGTCTTATAGCGGTATTATTGGTCAAAATGGGCAATCCCGCAAACATGGGCTTCTGCATAGCCTGTTTCATACGCGACATTGCTGGAGGTCTGGGCCTTCACCGCGCAGCTGTCGTTCAGTATTTGAGGCCCGAAATAATGGGGCTGGTGCTTGGAGCCTTCATCGCAGCCAAGGCTGGCAAGGAATTTTCTTCGCGAGGAGGATCGTCTCCGATGACCCGTTTTTTCCTGGGCATCATTGTAATGATAGGCGCTCTGATGTTCCTGGGATGTCCGCTTAGGATGATTCTAAGGCTCGCAGGCGGAGACTTGAACGCGCTTGTAGGAGTAATCGGATTCGCAGCAGGCATTTACATAGGAGTCCTCTTTCTCAACAAGGGCTTCAGTTTGAAAAGGACATACAGATTGCCCGATTTCGAAGGCTACTCCTTCCCTCTTTTCAACATTTTTCTTACGATTCTTCTTGTCGCCGCTCCGGCATTCGTATTTTTCAGCGAATCCGGCCCCGGATCGATGTACGCGCCGATAGCAATAGCGCTTGCCGCCGGTCTTGTTGTTGGTTTTCTAGCACAGAAATCCAGGCTGTGCTGCGTGGGCGGGACTCGCGACATGATACTTTTCCGCGACAATTATCTTTTGCTCGGTTTCCTTGCAATTTTCGTCTTTGCAGCAATAGGAAACATGGCAACGGGAATGTTTTCGCTCGGCTTCGAGGGTCAGCCCGTGGCACACACTGACGGCCTTTGGAATTTCCTGGGGATGGCGGTAGTTGGCTGGGGCTCGGTCCTTCTTGGAGGATGCCCTCTCAGGCAGCTCATACTCGCAGGAGAAGGCAATGCCGATTCCGCAATAACATTTTTCGGCATGCTTGTCGGCGCAGGATTCGCGCATAACTTTTCACTTGCTTCAAGTCCAAAAGGAGCAACGGTAAACGGCCAAATAGCCATTGCCGTATGCATCGTCCTGCTTGTCGCAATCTCGGCGGCAAACATCGAAAAAACACCATTCAAATCGAAGGGAGACTTGTCATGAACAGAATAGATACAAGGGGAATGTCCTGCCCGCAACCGGTGCTTATGACTAAAAAAGCTATTGACAAAAGCACGGAAGCACTGGAAATACTGGCTGGGGACAATACCGCAAAAAACAATATTAAGCGTTTTCTCGAATCAAAAGGTTTTTCGGTTGAAATCGAAGAAACCAATGAAGAATTTCTTCTGAAGGCAACAAAATAAAATGACCTATACTGTTGTATTTTTCACACACTCAGGCGCAGTCAAGTTCGACAGGCACATGAAAAAATCGGGCTTTTTCTGTGAACTGATGCCGGTTCCCAGGAAACTCAGCTCAAATTGCGGGATCGGAGCCAGAATCGAGTACGAGGGTTCTCTCGATGAAATCATTTCGAATGATACCGAAAAGATATTCAGGCATGCAGGAGATTCCTTTGAAATTGCATATTCCGCTGAGTAATCCCCCAAAAAAGCCGCGTCCGATTGATGAATTGGACGCGGCTTTTCTGTACGGCTTATCGCTTGCAGTTTTTCTTTATGAAGGCTTCGATTATTTTTTCGCATCCCGGGGCTTGAACAAAATATCCCTGCTGCATGTCGCATCCAAAGCGTTTCATTGTTTCAAGCTCGGTTTCGGTTTCGATTCCCTCCACAATGGTTCCCGCCCCAAGGCTCTTTGCCATTGCTACGATTGCTTTCACAATGGCTCTGTTTTCGCTTCTTTCGTCTATGCCGTCCACAAAGCTTCTGTCGATTTTTACATAATCAGCATATGAGTCCCTAAGCTGGCGGAATGATGAGTAGCCGGTCCCAAAATCATCTATCGATATCAAAATGCCCATTTGCTTGAGCTTTGAAATTTTATCATTCAAATCGATTATATTCTCGGTAGAACAACTTTCGGTTATCTCCAAACATACGTTTTTGCCTTCAAGCCCGTGCTTTGACAAGCCTTCCGCTATTTCTCCAACTATGTTTTCCCTTTCCATCTGCTTTACCGAAAGATTTATCGACATAAAGAAATCATCTCCGCAGACTTCTTTCCATTTTTTCAATATGGACAGTGACTGATTGAGTGCAAAAGCACCCAGCTGGTGTATCTCGCCGCAATCTTCCGCTATTGGTATGAAAATCGAGGGGGATATTCTCCCTATTACGGGGTTGTCCCAACGCATCAATGCCTCGCAACCCTTCACTGTTCCATCCATTGCCAAGATGGGCTGATAGTGCATTTGTATCTCTCCGTTCGACAAAGCCATCTTGAGTCTGCTTTCCAGTTTGAAACGGTAAAGGTTCCTTTTCTCCATTTCGGATGTGAAAATCAAATATCCTCTCGTTCCGGACTTCTTGGCCTGGTACATGGCCATATCTGCCTTCTTGATGATTTCCTCGACTTCATTTCCGTGCTGGGGACATATTGCAACTCCTATGCTTAGTGAAATCTTAATGCTGTAGTCAAAAATCCTAAGTCCTTTGTCGAGCCTTTCTATTATTCCTTCCATCTTCGAGGCTATTTTTTCATTGTCTCCGTAGTCCGTTAAAACAACAAATTCGTCCCCGCCCATTCTGGCTACCACATCTTCTTTTTCTATGCTGTTCTCTATGTTTTTTGCGACATACCTGAGAATCTCGTCTCCGATATTGTGTCCCATGCTGTCGTTTATATTTTTAAACCCGTCCAGGTCCATATAGCAAACGGCAAGCTTTTCCCCTTCTTTGAGCTTACCCATTCTGTTTCGGAGCTTGTCGTAGAATACCTTCCTGTTGAAAAGTCCGGTCAAGCCGTCCCTGTATGCAAGAAACTCAATCTCCTTTTCGGCCCGCTTCTTTTCAGTAATGTCGGAATATATTCCATATCCTCCAACCTGCTTTCCCTTGAGCCAAACAGGGTACGCCAAAATATCAACATCTATGAGCTCTCCTGCCTTGTTTTTTCTTTTTGTTTCAAACTTTACGGTGTTTCCGCTGATAAGCCTGGACGAAAGTCTTACCGCTTCCGCAAATCGGCTATCGGGAGCTATGAGGCTGTTTATATCCTTTCCTCTGGCTTCATCCATTTCGTATCCGAACATGGACTGGAAGCCCTTGTTTATGTCGACAACCCTGTCCTCAGTGTCAATCATTACAATCCCCAATGGGGAATTGTCGAACAGCTGTTTGAAATAAGCCCTCTGCTCTTCCAGCTCGCCGACAACATGTTTGCGCTCCCTTATGTCCCTGTAGTTTACAACCGTTCCTACTATTTTGCCGCCAACAGTTATTGGATTCCCCGAAGCTTCGACATCGATGAGTTCGCCTGCCTTGTTTTTTCTCTTGGTTTCCACATTGACTGAAACGCCTCTTTTTATGTCGTCATTGCATGAAATGGCTTCTTCTATGTATTCTTTCGAGACTATGAATTGGTCGATGTTTTTATTCTTGCACTCTTCCGCCTCATAGCCGAAGAGATTAACAAAGGCCCTGTTAATGTCCATTACCCTTTGGTCCGAGTCCAGCATAGCCATTGCATCGAGGGATTTGTCGAACAATTGCTTGAAATACTGGGACTGCACCTCTATTTTCTTCTTCATGCGGCTTTTTTCAGTCAGATCCTTGTAAACGGCATAAATTCCAAGAAGTTCGCCGCTGTTCATTATTGGATTTACAACCATTTCTACCGGTATGGGGGACCCGTCCCTATGGTAGCGGACCGTGTCAAACGATAAATACTTGCCCTTGAGCGCTTTGGCTGAAATGTTTTCGGCTTCTTCCCTTCTTTCACCCACTGCGACAATGTCGTTTATGCATTTTCCCTTTGAATCCACAAGCTGATATCCGAAAAGGTTCTCAAACGCCTTGTTGAAATAGACAACTTTGTCATCGTTGGTAAGAAGCACCAGGGCTTCTGTAGAAGTGTTGAAAAGACCCTCAAAATAAGCCTTTTGAAGAGCAATCTCATCTCTCGCTCTTTTTTTGTCGCTTTGAACCTCATAAATTCTGTATGTGCCGACAATTTTCCCGTTCTCCAATATTGGATGCACGGTAAAATCCGAGTGAACCGGTTTCCCCCATTTGTCGACAAGCTCCACTTGTCTTTTTTGAATCCCCTTATTGTGAATTTCTTCACATACATTCATCAGTTTGATCTTTTCGGATGGCGGAGCAATCAAGTCGTAACAGTATTTTTCGACCACCTCTTCCCGCGAATATCCGAAAAGCTCGCTGAAAGCGGCATTTATGTCGACAACCCTGCTCATGCCGTCGCATATTGCTATAGGAACCGATACCTGCCTGAAAAGATCTCCGTAGTAATGCTCCGTCTTTCTTCTCAGAAGAGCATCTTCTTTTTTCCTTACGCGGTCGAAGACAACAAAGCCGCTTTCCGGAAATTCGCTTTCAACCGGGACTAACTTAAGAGCCGCCTCCAACCTCAAACCCTTGATTCTCAATGCCACCCTCAATTCTTTTTCAGCTTTCCCATCGCTGAAAGCGCCCTTGAGATGATTGACAATTTCCCTTAAAGACTTTCCTTCAGGCTGTTTCCTGTCCAAATATTTTAAAAAATGCCTTTCCTTCAAATCCGAAACACTTTTTATGTTGAGAAGATCCCTGCCGCGGCTGTTTATCCAGACAACTTCCCCGTTCTGAAAAAAAAGAACAGGCATTGCAATCTCGTTGAGCACAGCCATTTCATTCAAGCGATTCATTTCTACCATCCCAATCATCCCCCGACAGAATTTTTGTAAAAATCGAAAACGCTATTGCTCAATACGTCCAATCCTCTATAGTCATCCCGGAGCCTACCGCCTCGACTTTCGCATATCTCGAAAGCTTTATTTTGGCTGCAAGGCAAGTGCAGTGGCATGCGTGTATTTTTTCGATTTTGTTCTCCTTGAAATACTGTCCCGTCTTGTCTATTTGAATCGAATCCGGTTCCATAAGGTGAAATCCGCCTATCACGTCTATTATCCGATTTTCTCCTGTCACCCTCTTTGCCTGTTCGATTATATTGCATATTCCCGCATGCGAACATCCTGTAATCACAACGAGACCCTCTCCCGTTTGATAAGCCATTGCGGTATCGTCTATTATGGTGTCCATCTCCCATTTACCCTTCCGCAAAACCTCGCCGATTGCAAGTTTTCCTTCGAAGTCGTGATTTCTTTCTATCTGTCCGAGATACCAAAGGTTTTCTGTCAGTTTCAATGGCTCGTTGGTCAAAGCCATATTGAAATGCCTGCCGCATTTCTCTTCCGAAACAAGTGACCCTATCTCTTGGAACTGTTCGAATCTTCTGCTTGAGAAGACTTCTTTATGCGCCACAAAAGTGGGCTTTGTAAACGCTATGCCTTCGATTGCCCATTCGTTCATGAGCCTTATGTAGGGATCGATGCCCCATGTGTGGTCCACATGTCCATGCGAGAAAACGACTTTGTCTATGTCGCGCAGGGTTTCCCCCATCTTGAAAGCGTTTTTTACGAATACGTCCGAATATCCCATATCGAAAAGTATTTTTTTGCCGTCGGCTTCAATCAGGAAAGAAAGTCCCGGTTCACCCAAAAAATACCTGTCGATTATTGTGTTGTTGTCCGCAAGCACTCTAAGTTTCATTAAGCGTCTCCCTTTCTTCTCTGTTTTTAATCAATTTACTTTATTTTACCACTCTTCCGTATTATTTCAAAACCTCTTCAATGAAAAAAGCGGTTGCTTATGCGAACCGCTAAATAATTGCCATTCATTGTTTTCTTCCCTCTCTTGAATCCTTAAGTCAAAACGCTGCCTCATTTCGTCTTTTCCCGATTCTGCATATCAATACCTGCCTTGGATGTCCTGCCAGGG
>PKTO01000122.1:402-6559 GCA_002869095.1 Clostridiales bacterium | reverse complement strand
TTGAATCCCCGGACGATAGGGCCTGTCCGAAGTCATTGCGTCATATATGTCCGCGATTGCAACAATTTTTGAAAATTTATGGATTTGCGGGGGAAAGAGTCCGTTCGGGTATCCGGTGCCGTCACATGCTTCGTGGTGTTGAAGGGCGATTAGCCTCGAAGACGATTTGACGGCATTGTCATTATAGAGGTAATCGTAACCGCATACGGTATGGTTTCTTATTATTTCATATTCGTGTTGTGTAAGCGTAGAGGGCTTGTTCAGGATTTCGAGGGGGACGAAAATCTTCCCGACATCGTGAAGCATTGCGCCTATGCACAAATCGCAGAGTTCATCCCTGCCAAGGCCCACTTCAACACCAAGAATGAGAGAAAGTATCGCAACGCTAAGGGAGTGCTCATAAGTGTAGTTGTCCATGGTTTTAATGTCTACCATATTTACGAATATTTGATTTTGGGAAAGCAGGTCGTTTACGATATCCTTGGCAATCTTTGCAAGCAGCGAAACATTGTCAGTTCCGTTTTTGTCGAAATGTTCGCGTTGCTTTTTAAGTGTGTCGAAAGTCGACTTGATCGCTTTTAATGCCCGGCGCTTGATTTCCGGTTTGATGATTTCCTTTATTTCGATATGGCTGTAGTCGTCGTCTATATAAAGGGATTTGATTCCGTATTTCCTTATTTTTAAAATAAGCTTTTGGTTGAGGGGAACACCTCTCTTAAGAAGTGTTCTTCCGTCGATATCATATATTGTCTTAGCCAAAAGGGTGTTTTCTTTTATACAGCTTATTGGAACTAGTCGCATGGATGGAAATCCTTTCTTTTCATACTAAGAAGCGTATTCAATTTACATGATAACTTTTTTGCAAATACTAGTCAAAGGCATTTGACATATTTAGTCCGTCGGCAACAAATGCTTTCTGTTTGAGGCGATTGGACATGAAAATTTCTGCCATATGTGGAATTCGCATCAGGATTTGGTATAATGAAACGGAAAGCTTGAATGAACCGGATTCATGAATTGAAAATTATAAGAGGGTTGGTTGAATGCCTAAAAAAATAAAGAATGCGGAATCGAAAATAATGGACTCGGCGGAAATCATTTTTCGTGAAAACGGCTACGTCAAATCCGACATGAAGGAAATTGCAAAATACTCGGGCGTTGCTGTGGGAACGCTTTACAATTATTGGCCAAGCAAGAAAATGCTTTTTTGCGATTTTTCAAAAGAATATTGGAAACGCGTATTCAAAAAAACCGATGAAATAATGAAGTCGGGTGTAAATCCCCGATTGAAATCAATGCTTTTCATAAAGAACATTTATGACCATTTCGAAGAGCAGTTGAATATGAAGATTGGAGAAATCGACCTCGAGGCAATGGCTTTTTTGGTAAGCATGAATGGGGTTTGGGAAGAAATTCAACTCCGCATTGAAATGCTCATGAAAGAAATAATGAAGGACGAGTCAAAAAGCATGGACAATCAAGCTTCTAAAAGGGTTGCCAGACTCATATCACTGTCAATCATTTCATGCATAAGGGATTTTCCTGACGATAAGGAAAGGAACCTACGATTCATTAACAACGTCATAAATGGGGCTCTCGAGCAACCGCAAAAATAATAAATCATTTGCTCTCAAGTTCACTGGAAATGAATAATTTTAATAATGGAGGGTATTTGTTAAAGGCAAGACAAATAATACAGGAGGCGAAATCATGAGTTTGCTGCAAAAGATAAAAAGCACCACAAAAGAGACGGCTTCAACAATAGGAGCAAAATCAGCAGAGTTGGTAGAAACGGGAAAAATGAAAATCAACAAAGCTCAGCTTGAATCCGAAATCAAGGCCAAGAAGAGGGAAATAGGCGACTTGGTATATGAAGCGCATAAAACGGATTCGGAAGTGGATGCTGAGAAACTGACGGCAATATTCACGGAAATAGGAAATCTGGAAAACGACATAGAGGAATTAGCATAAAAAAGAAAAGGAATCCATTTATTTCGATGGATTCCTTTTTTATTCTGCGTAATATATAATAAATAAAAAAGGCGGAAGCGGGAGGATTCATGAAGATTGTATGTTTGGGAGACAGTTTGACATATGGATACGGGGTCAGGCGCAGGGATGTTTGGACAAGTGTCGCATCCGAACAAACGGGGGATGAATACATAAACAAAGGTGTCAATGGAGACACTACGGGAGGAATGCTTTCGCGTTTCAATGAGGATGTTTTAAAGGAAAATCCAAAAGCGGTCATATTGATGGGAGGAGCCAATGATTTCATTGTTGGCGAACCAGCAAGCAGAGTAAAGGCAAATATTTCATCAATGGCATACCAATCTCTGGCCCGGGGCATACTCCCTGTCATAGGAATCGAAGTCGACATATTGGACCAAATGGTCAGGAAAGAATGGTTGAGGTTCACAGATTTCGGCGTAGTCCGCAAAAAACTTCTTGAATACAGGGGCTGGGTAGGATTGTACGCGGAAATATTCGGAATCTCCTACATAGACTTGTACGGGCATTTCAAAGAAAAGTATCCGGATGGAGGCAGGTCCTTATATTCGGATGGATTGCATCTAAATGCCGAAGGCAACAAGGTCATGGCATCGATAATGACAAAAGAAATGGCAAAGCTAATAAAAAAATGATATTGGAGGGAAATAATGCAGACATTTATAGGTTTTGCGGCGGCTACGTTTTTTGCGGTATATATTTATTTGAGGATCTTCGGATATGGACGCAGGAAAAAATAGAAGGGAAATTTAAGTTTTTGATGGGATTGTTACTCAAAATAAGCGGACAAGACGTATCCTTTATACAATGGGGGAATATTATTGTGGCCAAAAGAACTGGAAGTAAGGGCGCTCAAGTTCTTGAAAGAAGAATTAAATCGATAAAAAATGGAAACAATAAGGAAAAAGAGGATTTTATTCGCGACTATATCCCATTTATTGTAAAAAGCGTATCAAAATGTATTGACGCTTACCTGGATTCGACAGAAAGCGATGAATTTTCCATAGGACTGAAAGCCTTTGACGAAGCTTTGCAGAGATATGAAGCGGACAAAGGAAATTTTATTTCATATGCCGATTTGGTCATTTCAAGCAGAATAAAGGACTACAGGAAAAAGGAAAGCCGAAACAGGGCTTTGCCTCTTTCCTCGTTTGAAACTGAGAACGGAAATGTTTTGGAAGGTGCATTCAGCTCCGGGGATTTTACTACCGAAATAGACATAAAAGAACAATTGAAAGAATTCAAATTGAAGTTGGGGGAATTCAACATAACATTGGAGCAGTTGCTTGAGGAGTCGCCCAAGCACAACGATACGAGGGTAAATGCGCTTCGCATCGCAAAGATGGTCAGTTCGAACGCAATTTTGAAAAACGAATTTTTATCGAAAAAAAAATTGCCGTTCAGCCATATAAGAAAAGAGATGCAAATAAGCCAAAAGTCGATTCGAAGAAGCAATGGATTCATAACAGCGGCTGTTCTCATCTCCATCAATGACTGGCCGGACCTTAAGAATCAATTGCCTGAATTTGACAAGGAGGGGGGAGAGCTTATTGATAAGTAAGGGAATCGTAATCGAAGTCAAAAAATATTACGGTATTGTACTGAACGGCGAGGGAGCATATGAAAAGGTTGTAAAGAAAGGTTCTCTTTCAGAGGGTGACAGAATCATATATACCCGGGAAGACATTTATGAGGGAAATCAGGCAGGATGCAAGAAAGTCTATAGAGGTTTGATTTCGGCGGCAATGGTAATTTTTGCGATTGCGATGGCATTCGGATTTGAGAACTTGCCGTCTCAAAATGTGTATGCGGTGGTCAGCATGGATATTAATCCAAGCATTCAATATTACCTCGACAAGGATGATTTTGTCATTCGGGCGGAAGCAATGAATGAAGACGGCCTTGAAATTGTGGACTGTGGGTTGGAGGGCTTGAGCATCGAGAAAGCAATCAACAGGACACTTGAAGAGGCGGAAAGAACCCATTATTTGAAACGCGATTCAAAGATTATCGTTTCGGCAGTGGATTTGAAATCCGGCAAGGCGGATTATGCCGAACAAATAGCCGGGAAAATTTTTGAAGAGCCTATGATAGCCCAAAAGCGAATAGAGGTTTTTGTTCTTGAAGTCGACAGGGACGATTATGAAGAAAGCAGGAGCATGGAGACCAGCTTGGGTAAATACAAAGTATATGAAATTTGCGAAAACGGTTCTTGCTTCAGCCTTGAAGAAATCAATGGGATGAAGGCTTCTGAAATAATTGAAAACAGCATGATAGACGAAGAAAAAGTGCATGTTTTCAAAAACCTTGGAAAAGATGAAGAAATTGAAATGCCGCATCAGCCGGATAATGTGACCAAGGAACCTGAAAAAACGCAGAATGAAAAAGCTGATCAAAACGAAGAAATGGCTATTATGGCGGAAGTCAAAAACGAAAAGGCTTCGGGAGAAGAAATCGCATCAAAAGGAAGAAATCCCGAAAATGTGAAAAATGAAGAGGCGAAGAATGCCAAAATGACATCTGGTGAAAATGGAAATAGAGTAAAGGAAAATATGCAGTTTGAAGAGGATATCGAGGAAATTTTGAACGCTGAAAATGAAAAGGCGGAAAGAGAATATGCTCTTGTCGAAATGTCCAATGACCGGAATGAAGAAAAGGAGTACAGAAATTCAAACAGCGGAAACGGAGTCGATTCCAATAAAGAAGAATCGATGAAATCTGCCAATAAAGGTCAATCAAGCGGACAGGAAAAACATGAAAAGGAAAGAGTCGCCAGGAATGACGACTTGGCCAGCCCGTTGAATGTTTCAAATGAAGAGAAGATCCAAACCGACCCGGGCGGCGGAAACGGAACGAATGCAAATAAAGACGATTCGGCGAAAGCAGCCAAGGAAGATGCATCCGGCGAACCTGAAAAACAGGAAAAGGTAAAAGTCGCCAAGAATGAAAAAAGCATGCCGTCTTCAAATGCGGACATTGAAAGTTTGCCGAAGAACCAAGGAAGCAAGGAAAAAGAATCCGGCAAAAATGAAAAATACGCTGAGCCGGCCGAAAACAGCAGCGGAGAAAGAAAAAACGAAAACAAGCTTGAAAAAGAAGGGAACGAAGGCGGCAAGAAAGTGAAAATTGTAGCATTTCAAGATGAGTGATATGCAATTGCTTTTAAAACATATCATAAATGACCTGAAATGTGCCCCAAAAATAAAATCATATTCGTATTCTATAGTCAAACGGAATAAGACAAATTTTTAAGCATATCGATAACGGCAAACCGGTTGAAAGGCCGGGACGCAAAACCACAGACCTAAAGGGTGAAACCAATGGTGGCTGGGTCACCGAAAATGCTCAGACTGTTTTTTTGGTGGAAAAAGGTTGAAAGGCCCGTATCGTATGCGATACGGGTTTGTTTTATTGAGGGGGTGAATGCCTATAAAGAAGCCTATCGCTTTGTTCTTCATGACTATAACACTCTTTTTCAACGGAATCTGGAATCCCGGGTTTTGCGATGGGGACAATCTTTTTGAAAGAAGCAAGCAGGCTAAGGATTTGTATTCCGCAGAGGAAATGTCATTGCTCAAGGAAAAGGCGGAAATGATAACCGCCAATTATGAGAATGTCTTTCCGTTGGGGGTCGAATGCATACTGAATGAGTCGATGAATTTCAAGTTCGACACACCTCCCGTGATAAAGGACGGACGGACAATGGTTCCGGTAAGGACCATTGCGGAGGCATTCGAAGCCTCGGTCCTTTGGGATCCTGTTGAAAGAAAAGTTACAGTCAAAAAAGACAAAAAAGAAATTCTCATCTGGGTCGGCGGTAAAAGGGTGAGCGTCAATGGAAGGACAAGTGAAATTGACGTGCCGGCATTGATACTAAATGGTCGGACAATGGTTCCCCTGAGGTTCATAACAGAGAATCTTGGCTTGACCATCCTGTATCACGAAAATTATGGAATTGTAGAAATAATTGGTTGATTGTTAATTAATAATGATGATGAAGCGATTTCCGCTTGAGAGTATTTCGGAATACCGAAAAAGGCAAACTTTCCGAAAGGGGAGGACGCAAAGTGACGGGCCTTGGGAAATTCCCGTGGCAGCCGAGCCGCCGAAGTATCATTAAGCCTTCGAAAGAAGACTTTATCATCGG
>PKTO01000122.1:0-365 GCA_002869095.1 Clostridiales bacterium | reverse complement strand
GGAATGGTTGAATACGCACTGATAATCGGTGGAATAGCTTTGATCGCAATGGTTGGAATAAACCTTCTCGGCCCTGGACTGGATACCTTGTTTAACGAAATAACCGCAGCAATTGCGTAGGTGAGGAAAAATGAAGGCAGCAAAAGAGATACTTGAATCTTGCATCAAAAATGAAAAAGGGCAGGGCATGGTCGAGTACGTATTGACGATAACCAGCATAAGCCTTGTTGCAATGTTAAGCATGCAGGGCATTGGCACATGGCTTGACTCGATAATGGGAACTATCGCAATGGCGATATAGAGTTTGAAGGTGGCGACCTGATTCGGGGAGTCCCCTTTATATCCTATATGGAGGGGAGAAGAAT
>PKTO01000024.1 GCA_002869095.1 Clostridiales bacterium | reverse complement strand
TGGAGAAAGAGGGCTCCACCATTTGGTGTATGAAATAGTGGACAACAGCATAGATGAGGCTTTGGCCGGATACTGCAGCAGCATAGAAATAGCCATAAACGGAGACAATTCCATAACCGTAGTGGACAATGGGCGTGGAATGCCGGTCGACATGCATGAAAAAATGAAAAAACTCGCAGTCGAAGTAATACACACAGTTCTTCATGCAGGCGGAAAATTCGGAAGCGGAGGATACAAGGTTTCGGGAGGATTGCATGGTGTTGGCGCCTCTGTAGTCAATGCTCTTTCTGAATGGTTTGTGGTTGAAGTCAAAAGAAACGGAAAAATATACAGGCAGCGTTATGAAAGAGGAAAAACAGTTACAGAACTTCAAGTGACAGGAAAAACAAATGAAACCGGAACAAAATCCATTTTCATGCCTGATGCCGAAATTTTCAACGAGGTCAATTTCGAGTACAAGACTTTGAGGCACAGGCTGAGGGAAATGGCTTTCCTCAACAAGGGAATAGAAATAGTGTTGGAAGACAAGAGGGCTGAAAAAGAAATAAAGGAAACATTCCATTATGAAGGCGGAATAAAGGAATTCGTAAAATATTTAAATAAAAACAGAGATGAAATACACGAAAACATCATTTATTACGAATCGGAAAAAGACAACACAACCGTTGAACTGGCAATGCAATACACTACGGCCTATTCTGAAAACATATTCACCTTTGCCAACAACATCAACACCCAGGAAGGCGGAAGCCATCTGGTTGGCTTCAAGACCGCGCTTACAAGGTATATAAACGATTATGCCAGGAGATTCAATTATCTGAAAGAAAAGGACACAAACCTTCAAGGCGAAGACATAAGGGAAGGCCTCACAGCGGTTGTTTCGGTAAAATTGCTTGAGCCTCAATTCGAAGGACAGACAAAAACAAAACTGGGCAACAGTGAAATAAGGGGCATAACAGAATCCATCACCGGAGAGGTAATACAAAGATTTTTGGAAGAAAATCCGACGGATGCAAAATCCATAATTGAAAAATGCATAAAGGCTTCGAAGGCAAGGGAAGCAGCAAGAAAGGCAAGAGAGCTTACAAGGAGAAAGGGTGCGCTTGACGGACTTTCCCTTCCCGGCAAACTCGCGGACTGTTCTGAGAAAGATCCTGAAAAAACCGAGATTTTCCTTGTTGAGGGAGATTCTGCCGGAGGCAGTGCAAAACAGGGAAGAAGCAGGGCTTTGCAGGCTATTTTGCCGCTTAAAGGCAAGATACTGAATGTTGAAAAGGCCAACTTGGCAAGAATGTTGAACTACAATGAGATAAGGGCTATGATAACCGCATTCGGCTGCGGCATAGGAGACGAGTTTGACATTGACAGCCTAAGGTACCACAAAATAGTCATAATGACTGACGCCGATGTAGACGGATCACACATAAGGACTTTGCTTTTGACCTTTTTCTTCAGATACATGAAGCCGCTTCTTGAAAACGGATACATCTATATAGCTCAACCTCCTCTGTACAAGGTAAAGAAAGGAAGAGCAGACCATTACGTCTACAATGATGAAGAACTGGATGTTCTCTTGAAAGAAATAGGAAGAAAAGGCATATCGATACAACGATACAAAGGTCTTGGAGAGATGGACTCGGAGCAATTATGGGATACGACCATGGACCCTGAAAAAAGAATAATGAAAAGGGTTTCCATTGACGACGCTGTTGAAGCTGACGAAATCTTTACAATTCTTATGGGCGACAAAGTTCAGCCGAGAAGGGAATTCATCGAAGAGAACGCGAAATATGTAAGCAATCTGGACATATAGACAAAAGATGCTTATTCGATAAATTGAAGAGCCTAAGTAAAACAAGGCGGGAGGAAAAAAATGGAAAACAATCAAATCCTTGAAGTCGACATCACAAAGGAAATGAAAAAATCATATATAGACTATGCCATGAGCGTCATAGTGGGAAGGGCTTTGCCCGATGTGAGGGACGGACTCAAACCCGTCCACCGCAGAATACTGTATGCGATGAATGAATTGAATCTGGACCCGAGCAAACCCCACAGAAAGTCCGCCAGAATAGTCGGCGACGTTTTGGGTAAATACCACCCGCACGGAGACACAGCCGTATACGATGCGATGGTTCGCCTTGCACAGGAATTCTCATCGAGATACTTGATGGTGGACGGTCACGGCAACTTCGGTTCGATAGACGGGGACAGCGCTGCCGCAATGAGATATACCGAAGCCAGGCTTGCCAAGCTGTCCAAGGAAATGCTGAGGGACATAGAAAAGGAAACAGTGGACTTTGCCCCAAACTTCGACGAGGAGCTTTTGGAGCCGGTCGTGCTGCCGAGCAGATTTCCGAATCTTTTGGCAAACGGATCAAGCGGAATAGCCGTCGGTATGGCCACATCAATACCGCCCCACAATTTGGGGGAAATAATAGACGCGACCGTCCATCTGATAGACAATCCGGATGCGGACGTCAATGAATTGGCGAAAATAGTAAAGGGGCCGGATTTTCCTACCGGGGCTATAATTTTAGGCAAGGACGCAATAAAAAGTGCCTACAGGACAGGCCGTGGAAAACTCAGGGTAAGGGCCAGAATAGAAACGGTGGAGATGAAAAGGGGCAGGGAAGCCCTCATAGTAAGCGAAATCCCATATATGGTCAACAAATCAAAAATGATTGAGGGCATTGCGGACCTGGTAAGAAACAAGAAAATCGAGGGAATTTCGGATTTGAGGGACGAGAGCAACAGAGAAGGAATAAGGGTTGTTATCGAGCTCAAGAAAGATGCCAATGCGGGAATTGTACTCAACAAGCTATACAAGCATACGCAACTTCAAACGACCTTCAGCATAATAATGATAGCTCTAGTTGACGGGGAGCCCAAGACGCTTAACCTCAAGGAGATACTTTACCATTATATAAGACACCAAAAGGATGTTTTGACCCGAAGGACCGAGTACAACCTCAAGAAAGCCGAGGACAGGGCCCATATACTGGAAGGGCTCAGAATCGCTCTTGACAATATCGACAGAATAGTCGAGCTCATAAAGAAATCGGCTAACGCAGAAGAGGCGAGGGAACAGCTGAAAAGCGAATTTTCATTGACCGACATTCAGGCACAGGCCATACTCGACATGAGACTTCAGAAACTGACAGGGCTTGAACGAGAAAAGATAGAAAGCGAATACATGGAGCTCATCAAAAAAATCAACAGATACAAAGAAATACTTTCAAACGAAAGGCTTCTGATGAGCATAATTAAAGATGAAATAACGGAAATAAGAGATAAGTTCAGCGATGAACGCCGAACAGAAATAAGGGCTCGCGCCGAGGATATGAACGATGAGGACCTCATAGAGGACGAAGAGGTTGTAATAACCCTCACGCGTTACGGATATGTGAAAAGAGTTCCATGCGACACGTATACAAGCCAAAAGCGCGGCGGCAGAGGCAAAACAGGCCTTTCAACAAGGGAAGAGGATTTTGTAAAAGACATATTTACGACAACCACACATAATTATATTATGTTTTTCACGAACAAGGGAAAAGTGTACAGGATAAAGGCGTACGAAATACCCGAAGCAAAAAGACAGGCCAAGGGAACTGCCATAGTGAACCTTCTGCAGCTTGACAACGATGAAAAAGTGACAGCCATCATTCCTCTCAAGGATTTTGAGGAAACAGCTTATTTGGTTTTGGCGACAAAAGACGGCATAATCAAAAAAACAGAACTCAGCCAATATGATTCATCCAGGAAAACCGGACTCATTGCCATAAATTTGAAGGATGGGGACGAACTGATTGAAGTAATGAAAACCGACGGAAAACAGGATCTGATTCTGGTTACAAGAAATGGAATGTCGATAAGGTTCAAAGAGGAAGAAGTCAGAAGCGTAGGAAGGAACACCAAAGGGGTCAAAGGAATAAAACTCAAGAACAATGACTGCGTGGTCAGTCTTGAAATGGCCGACGACAGTAAAAAACTTTTGGTAGTCAGTGAAAACGGGTTTGGAAAACGGACCAGGATGGCTCTTTACAGAGTGCAAACAAGAGGCGGCCAAGGCGTCAAGACATACAATTCGACAAATGAAACAGGACGGATAGTCGGGGCCATAGTTGTGGATGAGGAAGACGAACTTTTCATCATCAACTCATCCAGCGTGGTGATAAGATTGAAAGTAGACGACATTTCCACGATGGGAAGAAGTACAAAGGGAGTCAAGCTCATGAGAATAGATGAAAGGGATTCTGTCATTTCCATAGCCAAGGTTCTTGAAACGGAAAACGAAATCGAAACAAAATAAAAAGAAAAAATCCGCATTGACATTGCGGATTTTTTTGCGCACAAGACCAAAAAATTTCAAATATAGATGTAAATACAAAACGGTTTTTATGCTTTTAGCGGAGGAAGGGAAATGGACAAAAAACAAAAAAAGATGATAATAGCATACAGCCTTCTTGCAGTCGGGTTGCTTTACGCCATCGAGCAGATAATGATTCCCGGATATGTAATAAAATCCATTATAAAAATCATGGTTTTTTTGGTCGTGCCCGGACTTTTGCAGAATATGTTTTTAAAAAGAAAAACAAAAAGCTTCTTCGCAAACAAGGGTTCCGTGTCCTTAAAAAGAATGGTTCTACTGGGGGCTGGAGCATTCGCCTCGGTTGTGGCGGCGTATGTCTTGCTTGGAAGCCAAATCGACTTTGAATCAATAATAGGGGAGCTTGAAATGTCCCTTGATGTGAATGCCGGAAATTTTATCACGGTCGGCATTTACATAATTGTTGTCAATGCCGCAATAGAAGAGTTTTTTTTCAGGGGATTCCTGTTCCTGAACTTAAAAAACAATTCTTTCGGTGAAAGAGTTTTTGCATACGCCTATTCGTCATTGCTTTTTTCTGTTTACCATCTTTCGATTTTCAGGACTTGGTTTGACTTGAAATTGACAGCGGCGGCTATTTTGGGATTGCTTGCTGCGGGGATTTTTTTCAACCGATTGGACGAAAAGAACGGAACGATAATCAGTTCGTACATTATTCATGCATGCGGAGATTCAGCAATCATCTTGATTGGCCTTAAAATGTTCGGATTGGCATAATAAAAAAATGTTATAATTTTTTACAAAAATATACCTGCATACCATTGACAAGATTGTATACAAATATTATAATGTACACATAAATAGTTCAAAAAGGGGTGCATTATATGAAAAACGCAAAGAAAACAGTTGATAAAAAGAAGATGGAAAACAAAAAATGCGGTGCAATCACTTGCATACACAACATCAACAATAAATGCAACTTGAACTATTGTGACTTTTGTGAAAGATATATTGACAAGGAATACTGATATTCAACATGTTGAGCGAAGCCTCCGGTCTGCCCATGCAGTCAAGGAGGCTTTTTTGGTTGAAGAAAAAGGTGCAAGCATTCAATTGAAATTGCACCCGTGATGAATATATAGTAAAATCAAAAGTAATGGGAAGAGGATTTGTTTCTTTTCATGCCATGCGTGATTATTTTGCCAATTGCCAATAAAATCAACAGTTTGGGGAGGGAAAGCTTTTGTCACTTTCTATCGAGAAGCAATATCATCAGGAAAAGGATTTATGGGATGTGAAGATTACCGGCGAAGTGGATATCTATACTTCAGATAAAATGAAGGAAACCCTGAATGAAATGGTTGAAGAAAAAAAATCGGAAATACAAATCGACTGCAAGGAGCTTTCTTACATCGACAGCAGCGGATTGGGCGTTTTGATTGGAATATTGAAGAAACTCAAAGAAGAAGACAAGGATCTTGTGGTTTTGAATGCCAGGTCCAACATTCTTAAATTGCTCAGCATTACGGGGCTTGATAAAGTTTTTATAGTAAGGGAAAACTAAAATGAAGGGTGATAAAATGGGCACGTACAAGGAAAAGGTTGATTTTGAAGGCTTAAGCCAAGGACAAAAATGCATAGACTTGTCGATTCCCGCAAATCCCGAATATGTTTCGATTGTCAGACTGACGGCTTCCGTAATCGCAAACAGCATAGGTTTTGATTTTGAAGAAATAGAAGACATCAAGGTTGCCGTGAGCGAAGCCTGCAACAATGTAGTCGTACATTCAAAAAAAGAAGACAATTTTGACATAAGGTTCATAAGCGAAAGCGAAAAAATCGGCGTTATTGTAAAGGATAACGGGAATGGATTCGATTTGGCCGACTATTCATCCCCGGAT
>PKTO01000189.1 GCA_002869095.1 Clostridiales bacterium | reverse complement strand
CCTGTAAGCCTCCTCGAGAGTGGGGCTGAAAGGTACCGGTGTGAATTTGGCTCCCACGCGGACGATCGGGGCGTCAAGATAGTCGAGAGCCTCTTCTGCGACTACCGCTGCAACTTCTGATCCCAGTCCTCCGACTTTTACTGCCTCATGGGCTATAAGAAGCCTGTGTGTCTTCTTGACTGACTCTATTACTGTTTCCTTGTCAAACGGAGCAAGAGTTCTCAGGTCTATAACTTCAACGCTGTAGCCTTCGGCTTCGAGCTTCTCGGCTGCCTTGTGCACAAGAGTCATCATTATGGAGTATGAAACTATTGTGACGTCTTTTCCTTCTTTGACTACTGCAGCTTTTCCGATTGGCACTATGAAGTCCTCGTCCTCGGGAACTTCTCCCTTTTTAGCGAAAAGGTCCTTGTTCTCAAAGTATATGATGGGGTCGTCGCTTCTAAGCGCAGCCTTGAGGAGTCCCTTTGCGTCAGCTGCATTCGAAGGTGCTACCACCTTTATTCCGGGAATGTTGTTGAACCATGCCTCTACACTCTGCGAGTGCTGGGCAGCTCCCGATCTGATGAGTCCGTCCGGGGCCCTTATCACCATGGGTACTGTTGTCTGTCCGCCGAACATGTATCTTATTTTTGCCATCTGGTTGAAGACTTCGTCCATCGTTACTCCGAGGAAGTCTGCAAAGTGCATGTCCGCTACTGGTCTCATGCCTGCAAGTGATGCTCCCACTGCCGCACCTACTATTGCAGTCTCGGTTATGGGGGTGTCGCGCACTCTTTCTGTTCCAAACTCGTCCGGAAGACCTGCAAATTGTCCGAATATGCCGCCTTGTCTGGCTATGTCTTCACCCATTACGAAAATGGTGTCGTCTCTTCTCATTTCTTCAGCCATTGCTTCTCTTGTTGCTTCTGAAAATGTTATTTTTCTCATTCTACAATACCTCCATCAACATAAAGGTCGTCATAAAGCTCCGATGCATCCGGATACGGGCTTTCATGAGCGAAGGCCACTGCCGCCTCAATCTCTACTTCGACAGCTTCCCTGATCGCTTCAAGTTCTTTCTCTGTCATGAGTCCCTCTGTGAGAACTTTCTCTTCGAATCTTTTGATCGGGTCGTTCTCTGTGAATCGCTTCTGAACTTCTTCCTTGGTTCTGTATTTCTCGGGGTCTCCTACGAAGTGACCCTTTATTCTGTATGTCTTGCACTCGACGATTGACGGCCCTTCGCCTTTTCGCGCTCTTTCTATTGCTTCTTTGGCTGTTTCATATACTGCGAATACATCGTTCCCGTCGCATATTACTCCAGGAACCCCGTATCCCACTGCACGGTCGGAAATGTCCTTGACCGATGTTGTTGTCAAGTAAGGCGTAGTTGAAGCCCATTCGTTGTTCTCGCATACGAACACTACCGGAAGCTTCCATGCGGCAGCCATGTTCATGGCCTCGTGGAATGTTCCCCTGTTCGATGCTCCGTCTCCGAAGAAGACCAATGAAACTGTATCCGTTCCTTTAAGCTTCTCAGCAAGAGCAGCTCCTGTTGCAAGTGTGTATCCTCCGCCCACTATTCCATTTGCTCCCAGCATTCCTACGCTGAAATCGGCTATGTGCATGGATCCGCCCTTGCCTTTGCAGTATCCTGTCTTCTTGCCGAATATCTCGGCCATCATTCTGTCAGTCTGCGCACCCTTTGCTATGCAATGTCCGTGACCTCTGTGTGTGCTTTGGATGTAGTCCTTATGGGTCAAGTTCGCCATCACGCCTGTTGCTATGGCTTCTTCACCTATATATAAATGAACGAACCCCGGGACTTCCGCTTTCAATGAAAACTCTTCTATCCGCTTCTCAAAGGCCCTGATTTTGACCATTGTGGTATAGAAATTTTCTAAAAGCTCTTTATTAACCATTGTGACACCTCCTGTGATTTGCATTGGTTCCATTTTTCCTACACGGTATATTTATGCAACTTGCGTGCCAATTATCCCGAAATGCAAATCTTTTTTGGGGATTTGTCTTTCCAACGGTTTCATGCCTCTTTTCCTTTTGCTTTTGATCTCCTTTTATTTTTGCTTCGATTCTATTTTGTTCAGTTTTTTGGCACATGCCCCGCTTCTTCCCCGCAGCCTTGCATTTGCAACAGGTTCCTTTATGTGCTCAAAATTTTAGCACCGCTCAGTTTTTGAGCACTTGATCATTGGTTCATTGCTATTCCGTATTTTTCTATTTTGTTGTATAAAGTGTTTCTGCTGACGTCCAAAGCTCTGGATGTTTTGGAAATATTGCCTCCGAAATGATTCAGCGATTTTTCAATCATGATTTTCTCCACGGCTCCAAGCGTCATAATCTCGCCGTCTTCAACCCTATCTTCGGCTTTTCCTCCGGCTTTTACTTTGTAAGCATCCGGCAAATACTCCACGGATATTTTTTCACCCTTGCAAATGTTTATGGCTCTTTCCAAAAGATTTTCGAGTTCGCGAACATTGCCCTTCCATTCGTTTGCCTCAAGGATTTCCAAAACCTCGTCTGTTATTCCATGAACATCAGTGCCCAGGCGTTTGTTGATTTTTTCAATCAAATGATCCGTAATGCCTTTTATGTCAGAAATCCTTTCTCGCAACGGGGGAATGTTTATTGTCAATACATTGAGCCTGTAATATATGTCCCATCTGAAATTGTTCAGTTTGCATTCCTCGGCCAGGTTCTTGTTGGTGGCTGAGATTATTCTCACATCCACATTGAAAACCGTATCGCCGCCTACCCTTACCACCTTCCTGTCTTGAAGAACCCGCAAAAGCTTGGCTTGGGTGCCTATGGGCATATCCCCTATTTCATCAAGAAAAATGGTTCCTCCGTCTGCAAGCTCGAATTTGCCGGGTCTGCCTCCCTTGACTCCTCCAGTAAATGCTCCTGCAGAATAACCGAATAGTTCGCTTTCTATCAATTCCTTTGGAATTGCAGCGCAGTTGATTGCAATAAAGGGCCCTTCGCTTCGATTGCTCTCATTGTGTATAGAATGAGCGAAAAGCTCCTTGCCTGTTCCGCTTTCCCCTTCAATCAATATGCTCGAAGAACTTTTTGCCGCAATTTTCGCTATTCTTTTGCATTCTTTCAGATTTTCATCATCGCCAATCAAATCGTCAAAGGTAAAATTGGCCTTGGCGCCAACCATTTTGTTGACTATCTTTGTCACATATTTGATTTCTTTGAAAATATCTATTACCCCTGTGATGTTTCCATCTTCATCTCTTATTGGGGTTGCCGTCTTTAGCAGATGCATCTTCTGCCCCGCGGCATTTTCCAAAATGTACTCCTTGTCCTTGTATCCTTTTCCTGTCTTGAACACATTCATTACAACCGGCTCAAAAGGAACCAAATCGCTTATGTGCCTTCCTATGCTCTTATGCTTGTCTATGCAGAGTATTCGCGCACCTCTTTCATTTATATAGGTCACAATGCCTTCCCGATCGAGCGTTATGAATCCTTCGTTTATGCTTTCAACTATCACGTTCTGATACTTGCTCTGTTCATTTATGAGTCGTGTCTTTCGCTGGTTCTTTATTTGATTTTCAATGCCCCTTGCCGATGCCAGGACCATTCCTAGAAGAGCTTCCCTTCTTTCGGGATTGTACTCCGTTATGCATATTACCCCTAGAATTTCTCCCTCGAACTTTATGGGAGCAGCATAGCATGACAGATGCCTGTGGGTCGGGTTTTCATGCTCATCCCCGCAGATTTGAACAGTCTCGCCTTTTTTTATGGCCATCGTGATCGCCGTATTGCCTACACAGTCCTCGGATAAAATGGCATCCTTGACAAAGTTCAATTCTTTTTTCGATTTTCTAACAACATATTCTCCCCCGACAATTTCCGCAACTCGTGCATGCCTGTCAGTAAAAACGATTACATAATCCTTGCTGTCGACAAAAGACATCAGGTATTCAAAAAACACCTTGCTGTTTTCAAGCAATTCCCTGTTGTCCTCAATCGTTTCATTGTTGTTTTTCGAAAATATGGCAACAGCACTTTCAGCCATAAAAACTACGCCTCCCTTTAAATGATTACTGAAATATTTAATTGAAAATTAATATATAGGAAACATTATATCAAACTTGTGAACTTTTGCAACAACTTATGTCAAATAAAGCAGAAATATGTTCATATTATGCACAATAAGGTGTCTGTTCCGCATAATCCGGTTGCCGGTTATTCATAATTTGGGCAAAAAAGACGAGTGGGAAGCCTAGCGGCTTCCCACCCGTCCATATGAAAAGGATTATTCAATAGATCTCTTGTTGCCTGATTTATTTTTCTCCCGTGGTCACGTATTTTATGATCTGCTCCGCATCCATTCCCTCTATTCCGAGAGCGGCGGCATTTCTGCCGTTTTTGCGGAATTCCTCGTCCATCATGTACTCTCCGAGGTCAATTATGGTTTCTACCATTCCCAGTCTTACTCCTGCGGCCTTTCCAAGCTCTGCAAGAGGAACAAGGCTCATTGGGACGTCTTCGAGGATGTATCTTGTTCTCATTGTCTTTTGACCCGCTATTCCGGCATAAGCCTTGCATTGCTTAACGGCTTCGCTTAGCGTTTCGCCCTTTGCCGAGTAAAGCTTTTCGTACCACTTGAGCATTGAAGTGAGATTGAGGCCGTATTTCTTTCCAAGCTCAATTCTGCTTGCGTCCATCTTCTCGACATATGCGCCGATTGAAGGTGTGATTCCATCATAGTAGTAGAGCCAATCCCTTCCGGACTCTATCTGTGCCGCATTGAGAAGGGACGGAGTCGGATGCATCATGCAATTGAGATTCTCGAAACTTGTCTCGAGAACATTTTTTCCTGCGAACATCTGCGGGAAAGCCTCGTTTAGTATTGCCAAAAGTTCATCCGTTTTGTTTGAAGGCATGGCTGCAACCATCAATCCCTCTTTTATTCCTTTGATTGAGGCAGTCCCGAACCTGGGGCTTCTGCAGGCATACAGAAGGGACATAGCCTCGGATATCACTATGTCAGCTTTGCAGCCCTCATCGTCAAGAACCTTTCTTACTTCAAGAGAACCGCATGTGGCTCCCGGATGTATGAATACAAACTGGCCGTCCGCAAGATAGGGAGCCATGTTCTTCGCTATGGCGCCATGGTAGAGAGCAGGAGCTACTATTACAACTATGTCTGCTCCCGTAACCGCTTTTTCCATGTCCATAGTCGCGAATTCGACTTTTCCGAAGCCTTCAACCACTCCGCCCTCGAATTGGATTCCACCTTGCTCATTTATGACATTCACGTTTTCCTCGTTTATGTCATAGAGCCTGACTGGAAATCCCATTGTTCCAAGATGGCCGGCCATCGATTGTCCGCCGTTTCCTCCGCCTATTATGCTCCAAACCGTTTTTTTCATTTTGAATCCCCCTTGTTATGTACTATTGTCCTACATTGACCATCAAAATTTTTTGAGTGGCCTGCACTCGCGTATTCTTGCTTGTTTATTTGTCCTACATTTGATTATATACGGTTCAAATCGACTTTACAATCCTTGAATCATATTTTGTTCAGTAAACAATAAAGGCGCCCAAGCAAAAGCCGCTTCTGCGCCTTTATTTATGAAAAGGATCAGTTTATAATTCTCTGCAGTTACGGACTAATTCTTTTTGCCTGTTGTAACATACTTAAGCAGGTCTTCTACACTCATGCCTTCTATTCCAAGAGCAGCTGCATTTCTGCCATTCTTGCGGAATTCCTCTCCCATCAGAAATTCTCCCAAGTCGATCATTGTCTCAACCATGTCTTGCCTCACTCCGGCAACCTTGCCAAGCTCAGCAAGCGGCACAAGGCTCATGGGAACATCTTCAAGAATATAGCGCGTCCTGAGCGTCTTCTGCCCGGAAATATCGGCATAAGCCTTGGTATTGTTTACAGCATCTGTCAATGTTTCGCCTTTTGCCGAATAAAGCTTAACATACCAATCCAGAATATTGGTGAGTTTCAGATTGTATTTCTTGCCCAGTTCGACTCTGGCGGCATCCATTTTTTCAACGTAGGCTCCGATTGAAGGTGTTATCCCGTCATAATAGTATTTCCAATCCCTGCCAGACTCTATTTGCGCGACATTCAGAAGCGAAGGTCCAGGATGAACCATGCAGTTGAGGTTCTCAAAGCTTGTCTCAAGCACGTTCTCTCCGGCATACATTTGAGGGAAAGCGAGATTGAGTATTTCAAGCATCTCTTTCGTTTTATTCGACGGCATCGCAGCCACCATCAATTCCTCTTTTATGCCCAGAATTGAAGCTACGCCGAATCTGGGGCTCCTGGCAGCATATAGCAGCGACATGGCTTCCCCTACGACTATATCGGCCTTGCATCCCTCGTCGTCGAGCACTTTTCTCACCTCGAGAGATCCGCATGTGGCACCGGGATGAATGAATACAAATTGTCCGTCTACAAGATGGGGAGCCATTTTAGTGGCTATGTCCTTGTGGTAGAGGGCGGGAGCGACTATTACTACCATGTCCGCTCCAACAACAGCTTTTCCCATGTCCATTGTGGCAAACTCCACTTTGCCGAAGCCATCGACAACCCCGTCTTCGAATTGTATGCCTCCCTGCTTGTTTATGACTTCAACATTTTCTTCCTTTACATCGTAAATTCTTACTTGGAAACCCATGGTCCCCAAATGCGCAGCCATTGCCTGTCCGCCGTTTCCTCCACCTATTATCGCCCAAACCGGTTTTTTCATGTTTCATTATCCTCCTTGTATGTACTATTGTCCTACATGGCAGCTTAAAAAAATATTCCATCCGTTTGTATTATTTCAAGGTATCGGTACATCTATTTCTGCTCATCATTCTTTGAACAATAGAGCTTTTTAATCGAATTTAATGTATACATGACTTTTCTCTATTCGCATTCCTTAAGAATCCTCATGGCTCTCATGATGTGCATCTGCATTACTTTTTTTGTTTCTTCGGGTTTTCTCTCTTTTATGAATTTTATCATGGAAATATGTTCTTTCAGTTCGAGCATCAATTCATCGTTGCTTTTGTGGGCCAATATAAGCTGGCCTCTTTGAGCAGTCAATTCGTCTGAAATTGAACGCAGAAATTTTTGCATTATGTGGTTCTTTGAGCATTCAGCGACTTTCATGTGAAACCTGAGGCCGTTTTGAAATTTATAGGAGCCCTTTTTAATCCATTCTTCGGTTTCTCTTTCTATGATTGATAAATCCTCAATATCCTTTTTGGTAGCCCTTTGCGCGGCCAGGTATGCTATGTCCCCTTCGATCATAATCCTTGATTCCAAAAGGTCGATTGTATAGTTTTCATTCTTCATCATTCTGACAAGCCGCATCAGTTCAATTCCGGTCAAGGCATCCTCGCTTATGAAAGAGCCCTTGCCGTTTATTGTATGAACAACCCCTATAAGCTCCAGAGACTTGAGAGCCTCCCTGACTATGTTTCTGCTGACTTCAAACTGCCTTGCAAGTTCGGCTTCCCCATCGATTCGATTTCCCGGCTGCAACCGCCCATTGGTTATTCCATCCATTATTTGATTGACTATTTCCTCATGCAATGTTTTCCGTACAAGAGGCTTTATCATGCCAACACTTCCTTGGTCTTTCCTTGTCATCACATAACGGAAGCGGCGGCGTTAAAGCCGCCGCTTCTGTTTGTGAATGAGGAGTTGTCACTTATAAGCGTATATTATTATTTGCCTGCTGTGATTTCGTCAAACAGTTCAGCGCCGTACTCGTCCTTGATTTCAGGCCATACTTCGGCTCTTACTTTTTCAGCGAATCCTGCAAGCTCTTCGTCTGTAAAGTCATAGAATACTGCTCCGTTGTCCTTGAGGCCTTGCTCGAATTCTGCAGTTTCAGCTTCTGCAACAGCCCATCTGTCTGTTTCCATTTTTTCAGCTGCGCCCATTACTGCTGCCTGCTCTTCAGCGGAAAGCTCGTTCCAAACGTCCATGCTCATTTGCAGCCACCATATTTCAAAGTGGTCGTTTACAGGAAGATAGTATTTTGTAAGGTCTCTGAAGCTTGCGTAGTATCCTTCTGCTCCTGATCCGATTACGCCGTCAACGATTCCTGTCTGCATTGATGTGAATGCTTCCGAGTATGCTATAGGTGTAGCTATGAATCCGAGAGATCCTGCTGTAAGCTCGTAAGATTTTATTGCAGGAACACGAATTTTGATTCCCTTGTCTACGGTTGC
>PKTO01000070.1 GCA_002869095.1 Clostridiales bacterium | reverse complement strand
GCATTAGTTCCCTTTGCAAATTTTTCCATTTCAAAAACGCCCATCGGACCGTTCCAAAGCACCGTCCTCGACTTCGCAATCACATCCGCAAATTCTCCAACTGTTTCAATGCCTATGTCCAAGCCCATCATGTCGGATGGCATTTTCCCAGTCTTCACCGTATGGAAATCGGCTTCATTGCTGAAAGAATCAGCTACAACGACGTCTTTGGGCAAAATTATTTCCACTCCGATTTCTTTGCAGAAATCGACAATCGACCTGGCTGTTTCAAGCTGTTCCTCTTCCACAATTGATGTTCCAATTCCATTGCCCAACGCCTTCAGGAAGGTGAACATCATTCCTCCTCCAATAAGTATGTAGTCTGCCTTGAGTGCGAGGTTTTTTATCACCCCTATTTTGTCCGACACCTTCGAGCCTCCAAGTATTGCTGTAAAAGGCCTTTCCGCATCAGACATGGCCTTGCCCATTATTTCAAGCTCTTTTTCAACCAAAAGCCCTACACAAGAGGGCAATATGCTTGCAATTCCGACATTCGAACTATGTTCCCTGTGCGCTGTTCCGAATGCGTCATTGACGAAAATCTCGCCCAATGAGGCAAGCTCTTCGGAGAAAGCCGCGCCGTTCTTCTTTTCCTCTTCCCTGAATCTCGTATTCTCAAGAAGCAAAACATCTCCGTATTCTGCGGACAGCACTTTTTCTTTTACCGAATCGTCGACTACACACTCGCTTTCTATAAAATTGATTTTGGCTCCAAGGATTTTTTCCATTGACTTGGCTACAGGCGCCAAAGAAAAAGCTTTGTCGTATTTGCCCTTAGGCCTTCCAAGGTGTGACAAAAGGATCACTTTAGCCTCTTTGCCAATCAAGTACTCTACGGTCGGCATGGCGGCAATTATCCTTTTTTCATCTGTAACATTGCCTTTTTCATCAATCGGAACATTGAAGTCGCATCTGACAATGACACTTTTGTGTTTGAAATCCATATCCGACAAGGTTTTTTTGTTAAACAAATATCTGCACCTCCACAATTAATTCAATCGTTCGGTTTACAACATTGGCTAAAAACTCGGGACACGATAAACGTGTCCCATATCATTATAATCCTAATTCTATTTTTTTCAATCCTATAAATGTCTTGTCAGTATCTCTTCCGCTTTGAAGAAGACGGAATTTTCAACTCTTCCCTATATTTTGCGACAGTCCTTCTTGAAATTTTTATGCCGGCTCGTGTCAGCTCATCTGTTATGAATTGGTCGCTGTGGGGTTTCTTCGAATTTTCATTTTCAATCAATTCCACTATCATCGATTGAATGCTGGCAGATGATACACCTTCTCCCGCATTGCTTGAAACACCGCTTTGGAAAAAATATTTAAGTTCAAAGATCCCTCTGGGGGACTGCATGTACTTTCCATTGATTGCTCTGCTTACGGTTGATTCATGAACTTCGACCCTGTCAGCCACATTTTTCAGAGTCAATGGTTTCAGGTATGCTTTTCCGTTTTCAAAAAAATCGTATTGGAATTCAATTATCGCGCCAACGACTTTCATTATTGTATTTCTTCTCTGTTCTATGCTTTTTATTATTCTAACCGCCGCATTCAGCTTTTCGTTTATATATGACGACGCGTTGTTTTCAATATTGCCGCTTGAAAGTAGTTTCTTGTAATAATTGCTTATTGTCAAACGCGGTGCGGTGATTTCATTTATCCTTATTATATACTCGCCCTCAATTTTCTCTACCGCAATATCGGGTATTATATACTTTATGCCTTTCATTGAAGCGAATTCCCTGCCCGGTTTGGGTTCCAGCGTTTTTATGAAATCCGCAGCCTCCTGAATTTCTTCCTTTGTAAAATTTGTCGCTTTCGCTATCTGTAGAATCCTGTTTGCAGCCAAATCGTCCAAATAGGAACTAATTATTTCCTCCGCTACAGGATATTTCTTTTCCCTTCGCTTCAATTGCAGCAAAAGACATTCCCTCAAGTTTTTGGAGCACACCCCTACAGGATCGAAATCATGAAGCACATCAAGAATTTTCTCCAATATGGTTTCATCTATTCCGAATTTTTCAATTATCTCCATATCGGTCAGTTGATAGTAGCCGTTGTTGTCAAGATTCTCGATTATATACTCTGCCACCACCTTTTCTTCTCTGCCAAGCAATGTAAACTTGAGCTGAAACAACAAATGCTCCGTCAAAGTCGTTTCGTTTGTGACAAAATTCTGAAAGACAACCTCTTCTTTTTCTTCTTTGAAATTATTTCTTGTCTTTGTTCGGTCATAATCGGAAAAGTATTCTTTCCAGTCGATATCGTCAATTTCCTTTTCGGATTTTTCAACATTTTCTTCTTTTTTATCATGCTGGGATTCTTCGTTTTTAGGATTTTCCAATAATGGATTGTTCAACAACTCTTGCCTTATAAACTCATTAAGCTCCACCGAATTATATTGCAATATCTCGATGGCTTGCTTCAATTCCGGTGTCATAATCAATTTTTGAGTTTGTGACAAATTTAAGTTATAAGACATTTTCATCAAAACATCACCCGACTTCTATAGTATGAACATAATCATTATATCAGATTGAATGCAACTTTAAAAACCGGCGGCGTTTCAGCCGCCGGTTTTTTTTGGATTCTTCCTATCCCATATCCTTTTCATATGGCTGTCCATCGGCTTTGGGTGCCACCGAACGTCCTACAACACCTGCAAGAGCCAAAATTGTGGCTACATACGGCAGCATCTGCAAAAATTCCTGCGCAATCGGTATTCCAAAAGACTGCGCCTGTATCTGTATTGCATCCGCCAAGCCAAAGAAAAGGCATGCAAACAAAGCCCCGACCGGGTGCCATTTGCCGAATATCATGGCAGCCAAGGCTATGAATCCTTTTCCAGCTGTCATACCTTCCCTGAAAAGGCTTATTGTTCCTATCGAAAGGGATGCGCCAGCTATTCCCGCCAATGCCCCGCTTATCATCACGCATATGTATCTTGTCATATACACGTTTATTCCGACTGTATCGGCGGCGCGCGGATGCTCTCCAACCGCTCTTATCCTCAAGCCGAATGATGTTTTGAATAATACGTAATACGATATTCCAACCATTAGAAATGCAAAATATACAAACGGAGTAAATCTCGAAAAGAGATCTCCAAGAACCGGAATCCCCTCCAAAAATTCAAACGGGTTGTCTGTCAATGCTTTCTCTACGGAAGGCGTCGAACCGGACCTGTTCCAAACCATTTCAAGCAGAAAAGCTGTAAGACTGACTGCAAGAAGATTTATTGCAACGCCCGCTACAACCTGATTACCTCTCAGATGGATGGATACCACCGCCAAAAGCAATGATGTCAATATGCCTATTATTATGGCCGCAAGAACACCAATCCAGGGATTTCCTGTCAAGTGAGTGAAAAGCACGGCAAAAAATGCTCCCATTATCATTATTCCTTCAAGCGCTATGTTTACAACCCCGGATCTTTCGGAAAAAACTCCTCCAAGAGAAGCAAATATAAGGGGAGTCGCAAGGCGAATTGCAGAGGCCACTATTGCAATTACAACTACTGTTGTTCCGTTGTCCATTTATTCCGCCTCCTTATGCACAGCAGTCTTTTTCCTTTTGGCAATCAATTGAACTACAAGCTTGCCAGCTATGAATATTATGATTACTCCCTGAATAATTCCTATGACCTCTTTTGGTATTCCGGCCAATTGCATTTTTCTTGAACCGTTGCTTAAAACTCCGAACAACAGGGCGCTTGCGAGAACGCCTATTGGATGATTACCGCCAACAAGCGCAACTGCGATTCCATCGAATCCATAGCCTGACATGGCCGCAGACATATTGACTTTGTAGATCAATCCGGCAACCTGAACGGCACCGGCCAAGCCTGCCAATATTCCCGATATGAACATTGCAAGGACTATGTTTTTCTTTTTGCTTATGCCGCCGTATTCCGCGGCTTCAGGATTAAAGCCGACAGACCTTATCTCGTAACCCAAAGTCGTTTTGAATAATAGATAGTAAATTGCCAAAGCGCATGCAATCCCGATAAATATGCCGGTGTGGGCGCTTGAATACCCGAATTGGGGTATGAATTCACTCAGTTTGGAAAGCCTGGCTTTCTCGGGTATCGACACCGAAAACGCCATTTTGGTTGTTCCCTCAAGCACTTGCGGATTCAAAACGGTTCTTATTATATAGTTTGTTCCTATGAGTGCCGTATAATTGAGCATAATAGTAGTGATTACCTCATGCACACCGAACCTCGCTTTCAAAAAACCGGCTATTGAAGCCCAAATACCTCCCGCCAAAGCTCCAAAAAACAGAATCAAGGGCAGAAGTATTGTTCCCGGCAAATTCTGAAAATACCAACCGATTGCAATAGCGGTTATGGAACCGACTATGTACTGGCCTTCGGCTCCAATATTGAAAAGACCTGTCCTGAAAGCAAATGCAACCGACAATCCTGTAAAAATCAAAGGCGTTGTCTTATAAAGAGTTTCCCCGATTTTAGTCAAGCCCCCCACGCTTCCTTTGAAAAGAGCCGTGTAGGCCACGATCGGATTGCTTCCTGCAATGATTATGAAAAAAGCTCCGATTACAAATCCAAGAACTATTGCGATCAAAGGAAGTTTCAGATTGTCCCACAGCCATTTAAGTCCATTTTTATTCATCCTTCATCTCCCTTTCCGGTTTGCCGCCAGCCATCATTATTCCCAATTCCTTTTCCGTTGCATCCTTGGCATCGACAATCCCGACAATTCTACCGTCATAGATTACTGCAATGCGGTCAGCCAGAGACATTACCTCATCAAGCTCAAGCGAAATAAGCAGAACCGCCTTGTCATCGTTTCTTTGGTCTATGAGCCTCTTATGAACAAATTCTATAGCTCCAACATCAAGCCCTCTTGTGGGTTGCGCCGCGATAAGCAATTTGGGGTTCTTGTAGAATTCCCTTGCTATTATGACTTTCTGCTGATTTCCGCCGGAGAGCGATTTCGCCTGGACCTGCTCTCCCGGGGTCCTTATGTCAAACTCTTTTATCAAAGTTTTGCCATGCTTGGCTACAGCATTGTAATCCATCATCTTGTTTTTGCTGAAAGGCTCGCTGTGGTGGTATCCAAGAATCATATTCTCGGCCAATGAATGCTCAAGGATCAATCCTCTTCTATGCCTGTCCTCAGGTATATGTCCGACTCCCATGTTGATTATTTCACGGGTCGACATGTGGGTGATGTTCTCGCCGTCCAATTCAACTCTTCCGGATTCGATTTTAGCAAGTCCTGTGATAGCCTCAACCAATTGCGACTGCCCATTGCCGTCGACACCTGCGATTGCGAGAACTTCACCGGCCTTAACCTCAAACGACACATCCTTTACAGCCTCTATTTTTCTGCTGTCAAGAACCTTCAAATTTTCAACTTTCAGTATTGTCTTTCCGGCTTCCTTTTCCTTCTTGTCGACTTCGAGCTTAACTTTTCTTCCAACCATCAACTCTGCAAGAGCATCAATATCGGTATCCGCCGTATCCAAAGTTTCAATGACCTTGCCTTTTCGTATTACGGTTACCCGGTCGCTCATTGACATGACTTCCTTGAGTTTATGTGTTATCAAAATTACCGACTTGCCTTCCGACGTCAGCTTTTTGATTATTTCTCCCAATTCATCTATTTCCTGCGGAGTTAAAACAGCGGTAGGTTCATCCAGAATCAGTATGTCCGCACCTCTGTAAAGTGCCTTGATTATTTCAACCCGTTGCTGCAAACCAACTGAAATATCCTGGACTTTTATGTCCGGATCTATTTTCAAGCCAAAATTCTCGGAAAGTTCAAGGACCCTTTCCCTTGCCAGATCCATATCCATTCTCAGTTTTCCGAATTTATTGGGTTCATTCCCCAAAACTATGTTTTCAGTAACTGTAAAAGGAGGCACAAGCATAAAATGCTGATGCACCATTCCTATCCTATGCTCAATTGCAATATTCGGATTTTTCATATTCACTTTTTCTCCGCGAATGAATATTTCACCCGATGTCTGCTGATAGAGTCCATACAGTATATTCATGAGAGTAGTTTTTCCCGCTCCGTTTTCGCCAAGCAAAACATGTATTTCACCTTCTTCAAGATTGAAATTCACATTGTCATTGGCAATTACGCCCGGAAAAATTTTAGTTATGTTTTTCATTTCGACTATGTTTGGCAAAATCGTTCCTCCTTGTAAAAAAAATAAGGTCAGATATTTTCATCTGACCTTATTATAAACCATTTTCGCATCATTAACTACAATTTAGATTTCAGGAACCTCAAATGCATC